>JAASTM010000006.1 GCA_021767325.1 Spirochaetales bacterium | reverse complement strand
CCGGTCTTCTACCCGTTTACCAAAGAACTTCACAAACAGAATCGTTACCACCACACCGAGCGGCAGCAGGATCCATACCGGTACTCCGAAGCCGGCCGGAATGAAGCCGAACACCGCTGCGATAACTGCAGCCGTAACAGCATAAGGAATCTGAGTTCTCACATGCGATATGTGGTCAGATCCGGAGGCCATTGATGAGAGGATGGTGGTATCAGATATTGGAGAGCAGTGGTCCCCGAACACTGCCCCGGTCAAGACCGCACCAATTGAAGCGATAATAGTAGGTGTGAGTACGCCCTCGGCGCCGGACACACCGGCTGCAATCGGAATAACCAAGGGCATAAGAATAGAATTAGTTCCCCAAGAAGTTCCGGTTGCAAAAGCAATTAGCATCGCTACTACAAACACTAGCAGTGGCAGGATCTTCCCGCTGAGGATGCCTTCGGTTATTGCTACCAGCCATTCGGCCAGCTGCATATCAGAAATAACGCTCTTCAAAGCAAAGGCGAGCGCCAATATCGTAACGGCGATAACCATCGATTTGATTCCCCCGATCCAAGCGTCCATCGCAGACTTAAGCGAGAACACCCGCTTCGAAAGCCCCATTACGATTGCAGTGATCGACCCGATAAACGCGGACCAGGTAAGTACTACCGAGGCATCTGCATCACCAAACGCCTGAATGACAGTCTTGCCCTCTTCGTAGCCGTTGTAGTAGAGACCAAAAACAGTAACCAGAATAAATACGCCAATCGGGACGACAGCATCCCATACAGAGCCCTCTACTCCCTCATCAGGGAGGATATCCTCATCCTCGGTGATCATCGGGCTGGTTCCCGGCTCGACAACCTGTCCGGTGCTACGGGCTCGGTATTCGGCTTTATACATGAGGCTGTAGTCCTTTTTGGTTACGATAAGAGTAATGACCAGCGCCAGGGCAAAAATAGAATAAAACCTGAACGGAACTGACTGAAAGAATACCATGAGAGAGTTGCCCTCAATATTGATACTCTGCAGTCCAGCTGCTATCAAACCGAGTTCCATCGCAATCCAGGTAGATACCGGAGCCATAGAACTTACCGGTGCAGCGGTTGAGTCGACTACATAGGCAAGTTTCTCTCGTGAGATGTTTTCTTCATCGGTAATCGGACGCATCGTGTTTCCGACGATCATAGTATTGGCATAGTCGTCAAAAAACATAATGATTCCCAGCAGGGCTGTCGACAGTAGAGTGGTTCTTGAGGACTTTGCCCTACGGACAACTGCGGTCGCTATAGCTTTGGTACCACCGAGTTTTCCGATTACACCAACCATGCCGCCGATCACCAGACAAAATACGATAATGCCGATATTCCAGCTATCCGCCAGAGAATTCGACACCAGATAGGTGGAGAAAGAGTTCAGCAATCCTTCCAGCGGATTCCATCCGGCAATAATCGTAGCGCCGGCAAAAATCCCCAGGAACAATGAGACAATTACCTGCCGTGTCCAAATTGCAAGTACTATTGCAAGAACAGGAGGTATAAGTGCTAACCATCCATACGCTTCCATAACTTATTCCTTTCATTTAACAGTTTATGTTACTATATATAACATACTGTTGCTATTATTACAATATTCAGTTTGCTTTAATGGCTTGCTTTTAAAGGCAGATTGGATACCCTTAATAGTAAAATACTTGAAGAGGTAGAATATGAAAAAGCTATTTTTAGTCCTGGTAATCTTACTGTTCGCAGGCGGAATGCTGTGTGCCGACGGTATCAATCTGAAGAATTTCCCTGTCGGCGAGTGGCTCGACCCCAACTATAATGCAGTCTGGGAATTCACTTCGAACAATATCAGGATACTCTCAACTGACGGAGAAGTACACTTTGACTTCTCAGAACAGGGAGTGCAGGACTTCGGTGTCAGCATGGAAGGTGGCAAACCGGTAATGTCGTTCAAATCCGAAGCTGCTCGGCGTAGTTACAAGCTCACCAAACCGGTTACCAACATGAATATTATCCTGGAAATCGATGCTCCCTGGAATCGAAACTATAAAGTGGAGATGAAGAAGCAGTAGATTTTCATCTATTCAACACATCGAATGCAACCAGTAAGAGTTTCTCAGATCGCTGGACAGGGCGTCTCAACAATACTCCTAAAGTATTTGCAGTGAGTAATTTAGGTTCTTCTAACATCATAATTTCTCTTACCCCCACCTCTGACACCAAATAGGAATAGAACCATGGCTTCCAACCTGCGCAGGAAATACACCTTCAAATTCAATGGAAAAAAAGTTGTATTTGTAAAACACCGGGAGGAGACCGAAGCCCATGTGCTCGGGAAGGCGGTCCTATATGCATTATATCAAAAGCAGTACCCTTCCCTGACGGTGGAGGTCTCAGTCGGAGGGAAATACAAACCCGATTTAGTGAGTGTAGACGAATCCGAAAAAGCTCTTTTTTGGGGGGAAAGCGGTGTTGTTTCAAAGCGCAAACTCACCTACCTGCTAAGAAACTATCCTGACACTCATTTAGCTCTTCTGCGGCATTCCTACTATATTAAAGGATTTGCAGACCTGGTACAAAAAGAGCTCAAGCGTAATCCTCGCCCCCGCTTTGCTCCGGTTGAAGTTATCGGCAGACCCAAGGATTTAGCTGCGTATATCGACGATAAGCAGGAACTCACTATTACTAAATATGACTGCACAATTGTAAAGTTCTAATACTCCGCCCGCAATGTAATCTGGGTAATCCGAGCGGGGCTGTCTGAGAATTACTGCGGCAGTCCCGTTATTTTGTACTCACCGGCGGCAGGCTCGAGTTACAACAACAGCTGTATATATGCCATTGGTGCATGTATTCACCCTCAAAATCACCATTATCTATAGACATTACAATGAGGAATTTCCCATTGTGGATGGATAAGTTATTATTCAGAAGATTCCGTATGTGGATTAAAAATCGGCCCGCAACACAGGCCAGAGATCCATCCGGCTTGATGTCATCAATAACAATTTCTACTTGATCATGGAATGTATCCATGCGGTTTCCCAACCATTTAGAAATACTGCGCTTACCTGAGAGTGCCGGTGTTGCAGGTAACATCAAAGTTGCCGAGGTATGCCACATTTTCATCAGGCTCTCGAGATCTCCGCGGTTCAAAAATTCAACAGCCAGTTCCAGCAGCTCATTGATTTCTAATTCATCCCTGTCCATGTTACAAACCTATACTTTTTTAGCGTTGCAGAAACGTCACAGTGATTCTATAATTAGAAACAGCAATTAAAAATGGTGGAACGGCGCAATGTCGAATGTACGCGCTACACTTTTCGGCACTCCTGAAATATTTTCAGATTCTCGAGCTGTAAGCGGACTCAGACACAAAACAGTTGCCCTGCTGGCTTACCTGGCAGTAGAAAGCCGGCCGGTCGGGCGTGATACACTGGCTACACTTCTGTGGCCACATTCGGGTCAATCAAGAGCAAGAGCAAACCTTCGCAGCTGTCTCTATCAAATCTCGGATAAGCTGCATCCTGTTCCGATAACATGCCGGAATGACTATGTGGAAATGAACCCGGATCAATGCAAGGTCGATGTATGCGAGTTTCGATGGTTGATTTCACGACAAAAAACAGAAACAGACATCACCATTAAAACCGGTTTGTTGCGTAGTGCAGAGAGACTGTGCCGAGGAGCCTTCATGGAAGGCTTCACTCTTCCGGATTGCCCCGATTTCGACACATGGGAGTTCCTGAATGAGGAGTTGTTTCGTCGGCAGCTGGCAGCGGTTCTCCGGGAGCTGGCACAGATTTCGGCCGAACAGCATGATTGGGCCGAGGCGTTGCGGCTTGGAAGACGACTGATAGAACTCGATCCGCTCGAGGAGAGCAGTCATCGCTTAGTCATGCAGTTCTTGGCGGTTTCCGGGCAGCGTTCCGCTGCGATAAAACAGTATGAGGAGTGCCGGCGCTTTATAGAAACCGAACTGAACGACGAGCCGGAGAAGAAAACAGAAGAATTGCTGCAGAAAATAAAGCACGGTACACTATCCACCCCACCTCCCGCAGACCAGGCCGCCTTATCAACGCCTTATAGAGCGCAGTTCCCACCGCAGACAAGCCGTTTTATAGGACGGACGCATGAGCTTGAAACACTGCGGAATTATATTACTAGCGGCTTCAGAGTATGCACGATAGTCGGAGCTGCCGGCGCAGGTAAAACCAGATTTGCAATAGAGGCAACTTATACTCTTAATCAGCTCTTCCCCGGCGGAATTATTTTCATCGATCTAAATAGAATTAATTGCGCACATGAGCTGCCTTCCACAATCACCAGTGCTGCCGGATTACGACAAACTATGTCCTCGCATGAGGAGATCCTGCAAGCTCTATCCCTACGATTTATCGGAATAAAGACTCTGCTGCTGCTGGATAATTTCGAACATATCGTGGATTGTGCCGAATTCATTCAGGAACTCGTGCTCGCAGCACCAAACCTGTTCGTCCTCATTACGAGTCGGGAAGCATTGCGTATTCAGGCTGAGCGTGTTCTGCAAATCAATCCATTCAATGTCTCCGGTGGAGAGGGCCAACAAGCGGTTCAACTATTTCGGGACAGAGCAGCATTGCTGTTTCTCAAAGAAGAAATAGATAAAATTAAGGACGATGAAATCGCTGCAATCTGTGGCCAGTTAGACGGTCTTCCGCTGGCAATTGAGCTCGCGGTGCCGTTGTTAAAGATTTTCTCAATAGAGGAGCTCAAGCAGAGATTAGAGATGCCCCTGCACCTGCTGCATACCACTGCGGAGAACCGGGACGGGCATCACAGTTCCCTTCATCAGGCAATAAATTGGAGCTACCGTCTACTGAACCGGCAAGAGGCGGATTTATTCCGTGCGCTCGGTGTATTTATCGGCGGATTCACCCTGCAGGCCATAAAGACAGTTACACAAGACCCCGGTCATGAAAATGATCCGTCGCAGGTACTAAGATCTCTGATCAATAAAAGCCTTTTAATAGAAAACGGCAGATTGCGCTCCGGTGACAAGAGGTTCACCCTGCTCGAGACGGTACGTCAGTACGCACAGGTAAAGGCTCAACAGTCCGGCACTTATAATAAACTATTGGACAGGTTTGTCGAGTACTACCTTGATCTAATCCATCAGCAGAGTTTACTGTTTCACGGTCCAAACGAAGTCGATGCACTCAAGCTGCTCGAGATGGAACATGCCAACATTCAACTCACCCTTCGTACGCTGTATGAACACAGTCGTTTTGTAGAAGGCCTCGAGCTATGTAATCAACTGCACTGGTATTGGTATCGTAACGAACACTTCTCCACAGGGGAAAACTGGCTGGCCGCCCTCCTGGCGGCTTCTTCCGAGTACCCCCAGTACTTACTGGCCCGCGGGATAGCCTCGTATGCGTGGTTGCTGTTTGTGCGCGGAAAATGGCGCCGGGCGTATACTCTGTATGCAGAAAGCCTCTACTGCAGCCGTCAGGCTCAAGATAAAGTGGCGGAGACTCGGGCATTAGCCGGAGTGGGAGTAAGCCTGCGCTGGATGGGCGACGTGCAGAGAGGCAACGAATATACCGAACAGGCAGTTCGAGTTGCACGGAGTACCAGCGATGATTACCTGCTCATCTACGCCCTCATATGGGCACATGCGACCACCGGTGGGGACTATACAGGGGAACCGCCCCTTGCACAACTGGAAGAGGCGGCGGACCTTGCACGCCGCAGGGGAGATCAGTGGTCATATGCTCACACTCTGAACGGTCTGGGTGATCTTTTCTCTGCAAGCGGCAGTTTTGAACGTGCGAAAACCGATTATCAACTCTCACTGCAAATGTTTCAGGAGCTCGATGACCGCTGGCTGATCGCCTGGTGTGAAGAAGGCTTGGGATTGACGGAGTTCAGACAGAAAAATTTTGTTACGGCACTCGAGCATACTGCCAGGGCCCTTACTCTGTTCAATGACCTCGGGGATCAAATGAATGTTGCGGTGATGATGCTGAGAACCGCAGATATTCAACTCAATCTATCTAATACCGAAATTGCGGCTATGTTAGCAGGAGGGGCTTCCCGCATCATAGATTCATTAGGAACATCAGATGAGGGGCGATCGCCCCGGATCGAGAACGCCCGCAGCCGCTGCAAATATTATGAAAACCGCTGGCGCCTCGAATGGGCGGCCGGACGCAACTTCCCTCAACACGAACTTATCCAGCTTGCTCAGTCCTGAACCCTTACACATCGGTCTTAAAAATGAAAACCCCTCTTTCGATCTCGTCAACCGCATTACTCAGTTTGGCATTTAAGTCGTTTACCGACTGCATCGCTTCACTGACTTCATGCACCCCAACAGAAATCTCTTTTATCCCGCTCAGATTTTCAGTAGAAAGAACCCGGATGTTTTCATCGGATTCGAGAATAGTGTGAACCCCGGAACTGAGAGTTTCAGTATTTTCCTTGATTTTTTCCGAGGCGCTTTGCAGAGCGGTCAGAGCTGAAAGAATCTGACGACCACCCTCCGATAGTTCAAGGGTACTCGATTCGATCTCCTGAAACGCATTCAGCGTCTCCTTGGTTTCAGTGTAAGTGCTCTGAACCGAGTTCTCCACCTCGCTGAAAAGGGTACCGGCTTGTTCGATATTCTGCACTACTTCCTTCAAAGCATCTGCTATGTTGGCCGAACTCTTAGTCGAAACCTCTGAGAGATTCCGAATCTCTTCAGCCACAACAGAAAAACCGCGCCCAGCATCGCCGGCATGGGCCGCTTCAATGGCTGCATTCATGGCTAATAGGTTGGTTTGTGCCGCGATCTTCCTGATAGTAGCAGCTGCCTGTTGAATAGTATTGATTTTTGCCGTAACCCCCTCTGAGAATAGCCGGTTCGCCTCATCTATCTGCTCAGACGTCTTCCGGCTGCTGTCGGTAAGCTGTGCGACCGATTTTTGTCGCTGGGAGGTAATATTGGCAACATTCATGAGAGAGCTCAACATTTCATTCATTGACGAGTTGGATTGCTCAACCATAGAGCTCTGCTCGTTTATCTGCTGCAGTACTTCCTCGAAGTGACCGCTCATACTGTGGATAGAATCGGCGTTTTCATCAATCTGATGATTGAGATGATCGATGCGAGTTTTTATAGAAGACACGTTTGCATCGATCTGGTAAAGCGCGGCACCGGTCTCCTCGGCAGCTGCAGCTAAATCGTTTTTGACTTCATAGCTTTCGGAAACTGAGTGCTTTACGCTGTTTACGGCGTCCCGCATGTTTACTATCACCGCATCATGCAGGGACTTGCTTGCGAGCCGGGTCTCTCTTGACCATGTATTCAGTTCTATATCGGTTGTCAAGTCACCCTGTCCGACTCGTTCGAGACTGTCGGCAATCGTTCCTAGCACTTTGCCTACATTTCTGCTGACGGTAGATGCCGCCAGAATTGTCAGCACCAGTGCCCCCAATAAAACCGCCCCCAGAATCAGCATAATTGTCTGAATAGGAGCATACATTTCATGCTCCCAGGCTGATGAGCAGATAATCCATCCCGGACCCTCGACTTTTTCAAAATATACCTGCTTCCATTCGCCGGTTTTGGGTGAAACATACCTGATAAAACGCTGCTCTTCTGCAGCATCGCGATTAGATACTATATAGTCGATAAAATCATGAGTACCTTTCCAGTTCTTTCCCTGCACCGTTTCATTTGGATGTACCAGATATTCGCCATTCGGGTGAAGCATGAAATAAAAGCCGGTTTCACCTATCTTACGATCCAAAATCAGCCGGCTCACGTAAGGCAGGGCTTCACTGGAGCCACTGCTGTCAGCTTTACCACTTTTAATCAAGAGTACTGACGCATCGGCTATGGTTTCAACCATCTCCCGCGATTCCTCAGCAACCATTTCTTTGACAGTGGTGCGCACCACCGAAAGAGTTGCAGCTCCTACCCCCAACATGATTATCAGCTGCAGAGCACCGAATATCAGCGTCAGACGGACCCATATTTTCATAATACTTTCCTTTCATTCTAAATCGTAGGCAAAACAGGCGGGTATGCAAGGACTTTTTTAGTTTTTATTCAATGCCGATATTTATAGTCGGACCATGACAATTTTTCAGTTTCTTCCCGCTGCCGCAAAAACAGTGGTCTTCCGGCGAAATCTGAAGCGGCAGCACCCCTTCCCCCGTGAACCCCGGCTGGTTCCTGCGAAGGTTGGCTTGCAGATTCTGGGATAGCTCGGTGAAAGCAGCGATAGTCTGATCATAGAAAAAGCGATGCCCGCTACAAAGATAGCTGAGAGACTGCGGATCTCTGTCGCTGGCGAATCTCAATTTCGGACAATCTCCGGAGCACAGATGGAGGTAGGAGCAATCGCTGCAGGCCGGGTTCCAGCGGCTTTTCATTGCGCCAAAGCGGTGGTAGAGCGGACTTCCTAAAAAATGGCTCCAGTCATCTTCCATGATATTGCCGAGCTTCCATTCCTGCTCCACAAAAAAGTCGCAGGGATATACATTGCCGTTGTGCTCGACCACAAAATACTGATCGCATTTTCCGCGCATGGTGCAGGATGAGTACTCACCGGCAGCCAAGAAGTTTACCACATTGTCAAAATTACGAATGCTTATCCGCCGTACTTTCCGTGGATACCAGGCATGAAACAGATCGACCAGAAAGCGCCCCCAGCCTTCCGGGCTGACGGTGTAGTCGCGTGGCGCACCATCCGCATCAAACTCCACACAGGGAATATACTGCTGGTGATTGAACTTGTTACGGGTGAAGAATGCAAACATCTCTTTCGCCCGCTCGGCGTTGGTGGCGGTGACCATACTGAGGATATTGAACTCGGCTCCGGCGCTGCGCAGATGCTCGATGCCGGCCATCACTTTGTCGAACGAACCGTGTCCGGCTGCATCGAGCCGGTACTCGTTATGTATATCCTCCGGTCCGTCCAGACTTACGCCCGTGAGAATCCGGTTGCGGGCGATAAACCCAGCCCATTCCCCGTCGATTAAGGTTGCGTTGGTTTGAATGGTGTTGCTTACTCTGCTGTCGTCCGGAGCATAACGGCGCTGCAGCTCGATTACCCGCTCGAAAAAATCGAGCCCCATGAGGGTGGGTTCGCCGCCCTGCCAGTTGAACACATAGGTCGGCTGATAGGTGTTAAAATAGCTCCGCACCAGATGCTCCAGGACTTCATCACTCATCCGATGGGCGGCCTGCGTACCAAACAGCGATAGCTTCGGCAGGTAAAAACAGTACCGGCACCGGAGGTTGCAATCCGGGCCGGCCGGTTTTATCAGGAGTGAGAACGGCTGGACGGGCTGGGTTGACCGGCCGGACTGCGACGAATCAGGCTGGGCGTTGCGCAGGGCACGGCTTTTTTTGCGGGCTTTCATATCGAGCAGCTTACCATATTCAAAGTCATAGAGCCAGAAAACTCGTGTTACTTCGAAAAATGCTGCCGGTCACCCCCGGTCACCGGACCTCCGCCCGCGCAATTCGTACTTCCATTCGTAGCGCAGCGCCTTCAGCAGACTAAATACCATAAAGACCATGACGATAGTAAACGGCAGGGCAGCTACAATCGCCATGCGCTGCAGGGCATCCAGGCCGCCGGACATCAGCAGTATCATCGCGGCAAAGGACTGTAGAATCCCCCAGGTCAGCTTTTTCGACATCGGCGGGTTCAGGTCGCCGTTACTGGTCATCATCCCGAGGACGAAGGTGGCCGAATCGGCCGAAGTGACAAAGAATACGCTCAGCAGCAGCACCGCGATCAGGCTCAGCACGCTGCCGAGGGGCAGATAAGTAAACATGTCGAACAGCACCGTCGTCACGTCCGACACCGCCGCTGCGGCCAGATCGACCCCCTGGTTCAGCTGCAGATCCAGACCGGTCGCCCCGAACACCGCGAACCATAGGAAGGTCAGCAGGGTCGGCACCAGCAGTGCACCGGAGATGAACTCGCGGATCGTTCGACCGCGGGATATGCTGGCAACGAACAGCCCTACAAAGGGCGACCAGGAAATCCACCAGGCCCAGTAAAACAGAGTCCACGACTTGGTCCACTCATAGCCCTCGAAGGGATTTGTCGAAAGACTCAAATTGACAAATTGCGATACATATTCACCGATGGTCGCAGTAAACACATTCAATATGTACGAGGTCGGTCCGACCACGAAGACGAAAACAAGCAGCAAGATGGCTACCAGTACGTTGGTCTTGCTCAGAATCTGAATACCGGTATCCAGCCCAGTCATACTCGAAATCATATACAGTACCGTGACCACCGCGATGATGATAAAAGTGACGGTGTCGGTGGTCGGGATGCCGAACACCGCGTTCAATCCGCCGTTGATCTGCAACGCGCCGAGCCCCAGCGAGGTCACGATACCGAACACGGTGGCAAATACCGCCAACACATCGATCAGCCGCCCGATTCCGCCGAACACCCGGTCGCCTAACAGCGGATAGAAAGTGTTGGAAATCAGAGGAGCCATTCCGCGCCGGAAAGAGAAGTAGGCAATCGAAAGGCTCATTACGATGTAGATTGCCCAGGGCTGTATTCCCCAGTGAAAGAAGCTGCGCACCATCGCGAACCCGGCCGCAGCTCCGCTGCCGCTCTCTATATACTTAGGAGGATTGGCAAAGTGACTGAGCGGTTCGGCTACTCCCCAGAAAATGAGGCCGATTCCCATACCAGCTGCAAACAGCATGCTGAACCATGAGAAGTAGTTGTACTGCGGCTTCTCGTTGTCCTTCCCCAGTTTAATGCGCCCGTATTTACTAAAAGCCAGAAACAGACTGAAGACTACAAACCCGAAGGCCGCCAGCAGGTACGCCCAGCCGAAGTGTTCGATAATCGCCCCGTGCAGGGCGGCGCTCAGGGAATCGAGCTGCTGGGGAACGACAATACCTAGGCCGACGAAAGACAATACCAGCACCAGTGAAATAATAAAAACAGTTGTGCCTTTTCTCATGCTCTGCTCTCCAGATCGCGCGGTATTATCAGTACCGAGCATGGTGCGTTGTAGCTCACCTCCTCAGCCGTCGATCCAAGTACCGGACCCATGCCGCTGGTGGTATCGGCTTTGCCCAGCAGCACAACGTCCGCCGGCAGGCGCCTGGCAATTTTCACAATCTGCCTCCGCGGCGAACCGAGAACCGAAATCTGCCGGCTCTCCGATTCGGCCACACCACTCTGTTTCCGGGTCTCTTCCAACCGCTCTTCCACTTTATCCCGGCGTTGCTGTTCCACTACCGGATCGGGGGCCCGTTTGCCCACATATAGAAAAACCACCTCATCCGGGCGGAATTCCTTATTACGTATATAGTCTATAATTATATCATTACTCCACTGTAGAGATGTCGGATACAACACCCGGTAGAGGTTATCACTCTCGGCTCTATGCGAAGATTGTTTGTGCACGAAGACCGGAATATCGGCCTGTCGAATCACATCCTTCACCGTACTGCCGAGAATTGCCCGCTTCAGCCAGTTCTTACGACGAAATGCAAAGCTGATGTAATCGACTTCGTGTTCTTCAGCGGCATGCACGATTTCCATTTGGATCGATCCTGGTCGTAGCGCCGTGTCCACCGTATATCCAAGCGGTTTAAGCCATTCGGCAGCTCTGGCCAGCCGCCGGCGATGATGCTCACCCGCTGAGCGGGTATCAGCTCCGACATGCAGCAGTACCGCCTTCTCCGTTCCCAGCGTTTTTAGAAACACCGCCATTTCACTTAAGCGTTCCTTCGATTCATGCAAATTCAAAGGAATCAGAACCTTTTTCAGCATGCAGCCTCCAATTATAGTTATAATTCTCGGTTGCCCACACTATAAACTACAACCTGGGCTTATCCAAAGAACATAAAACCATTTTAACGGATAGAAATGAGGATATGAACGTGAATGAGAGCTCAGCCATAGGCAGCGGCTACTTATTTTTCAGGGGCAAGCTCCAGAAACACCGGACAGTGATCGGAGCCCATCACTTCGGACCGTATTTCCGATCGCTTCACCTTATCCGAGAACCCCTGGTTTACACAGAAATAATCCAGTCTCCATCCCACATTCCGTTCACGGCCGCGGGTCCGGTACGACCACCAGGTGTAGTTGCCGCCCTCGGAGTTGAACATACGAAAGGTATCGGTGTAGCCGGCATCCAGGAATTTGCTCATCCAGGCCCGCTCTTCCGGCAGATACCCGGGGTTCCCCTCATTCTGCTTGGGCCGGGCCAGATCGATCGGTTTATGGGCAATATTATAATCGCCGCACACTACCACGTTCTTTCCGGCGGATACCACCGAGTTACAGAGCTCCAGCACGGTATCACAATAGGCGAGTTTATAATCGAGACGAGCACCTTCACTCTGGCTGTTTGGGAAATAGCCGTTGATCAGGACAAAGTCCGGGTATTCGAGCACCAGGGCGCGTCCTTCGGAATCGAACTCCGGGGCATCCAGCAGGTTTACTTCGAGGGGTTTTTGCCGGGTGTATACCGCCACTCCGGAATAGCCGGCCTTCTCAGCCGAACTGAAGAACGACGTATAACCGTCCGGAGCAGTCAGCTCCTCCGTCAGCTGATCAGGTTTGGCCTTGGTCTCCTGCAGACAGACAATATCGGCAGATTCACTCATCATATAATCGAGCAGCCCCTTTTTCTGGGCAGCCCGGATTCCGTTTACATTCCACGATACGATTGAAGGACTCATGGGCATAAGCCTAATGCAAAGCCGCCAGGGTTGCAAGATATTTATTTACATCAAATATATAAACTTATCACTATTAAACACATACCCTCTAAAACTGAAGGAGCAGCGTATGCGCATCGGAGTGGTCGGCTCCGCCGCCGGCACTATCCAGCCTCCCTACCCTAAGCCTTTAAGAGTTCCTGCAGCTCCCGGCTTTTGCGCACGATAACCTGGGCGGCTGACTCTATCTCTCCCGATTCTACGTTGATAATTCGACCGAAAATTACAACCGAAGAACTCATTTCGATGATAGACCCGGTTACCAGATAGCGGGCCGCCAGCATTTTTCCCACCTCGATGGCGGTGGAGGTGTCCGCCATTCCCGACAGGGAGAGCTTCTGTTCTGCAAACAGCTCGTTCATCCGCTCTCTTTCCACCAGGGTCAGTGTTTCGATCTGGCCTATCTCAGTCACCGCCATTTCATTGAGCAGATCGACGAGGGCGGTAGGTTCCCCGGATTTCGGCACGAATCCCGATATGGCAACCGCCCCCGCATCCTTCAGCTTGAGATCGTAGGTCATCTCGAAAAAGAGTCCCTGCAGATGCTCCTCTAAGGAACGCTCTTCTTCCGGAGGTGTAATTTCTACATCGGACAAGACATTCACAACCCGGGTATCCTCCCATTCCAGCTCCCGTCCCAGAATTTTGATGTAGTTGTCCAGAATTCCGATCTCATCATCAAAACCCTGATTATCCAACCGCACTTTTACGTTCTCCATCTCTTTCTTCATCTCCGAAGTAAGATCGATCGCCCGCTTCATTTTCGAGTTCACCGCCTCTTCCAGCGCCCTGATTTCAGGGCTGCTGAGCTCCTCATACACCACATCCGTGCTAGCGGGCTCCTCAGATGCGGGCGCAGCCTCAGCCTCCCACAGGTCATCACGCAGCTGGTTGATCTGGTCAATTTCCGGCCGGCATGAGTAATATAACTTGCCGATAGTCTCCAGACTCCTGGCAAAGCGCATCATAGTACCGGATTGCAGCACCATCCCGTTCGAGTATCCTGTTACAGGGTTTTCACGATCAACGAACTCCACCTGTATAGGAAACGGGCCGGCCCGGTGACTGGTACCGTTTAGATCATCATATTCAATCGAGAAACGGGCCAATTCGGCCGGTCCCGCCTGCTGTCCGCCGTCCAATTTGATGTGTGCCAGAATGGTTTCATAATCGCGATGGTGAAGCGTTTCCTGTGAGTAGAAGATAGTGTCACCCTCAATTCGGTTTTGATAACCCCAGGTCCCCAGTATCTCAGCCGGCTGTAAGAGTTCCAGTTTCATACGAAGATTACGAGCCACCGGGACCACCATCCGGTCGAGCTCGCTGCCGAAGGTTTCCTCCATCTCTTCCCGGTCCGAAATAAACCGCGAACTTCCGCCGCCACGCTTAGAGAGTTCCACCATTAACTCCAAATCGAAGTTGGTGCCCACCCCGATTGTGGACACGTTGATATTCATCTCTTTGTAGGTTTCGGCCATCTCGAGAATTCCGGTCGACTCACCCACCCCGTCAGTGAGAAACAGCACCCGGTTGGTGTATTCGTCCCGGTAGTTGGCCATTACTTGCTGATATCCCAGTTCCAGACCGGCCTTCAAATTCGTACCACCATTTGAACCGATTGAATGAACCGCCTGTTGGAATTGCAGACGCTTGTCACGGCTTTCCATTTGAGTTGACGGAAACAGAACCTTTGCATCGTTGTCGAATACAATCAGGGCGACAAAATCGATGTCCCGCACCTTTTCTATGAAGATATCAAAGGCATCCTTTACCCAATCCATTTTATTCGCGCTGGCCATCGAGCCGCTCTTGTCGATCACAAAGGCCAAATTCATAGGCGGAAGCTTCTCGAACTCCAGCCGCTTGCCCTGAATCCCGATGTGGACAACCTCCTCCTGGCCGGCAACCGACAGCTGATGACGACCGGAATAGACAGTAACTCCGAGATCACCCTCGGGTTCGGGATAATGGTAGTCGACAGAAGCGATATAGGAGTTCACATGCACCTCTTCGGGGGGAATAATGATTCCCCGGCCGGCCAGATATTTTCCCCGGCCGGTGGAAGCGGCAGCCTCCTGTTCTCCTCCAGCCCACACACTCATCGCTGCACACAACACCAACACTACAAATGCTATTTTTTTCATACCCACCTCCTCAGTAAAGCGGGATATTATGGAATCACCCTTACGCCTATCCGCAGGAAATCTATTTCCACATACCAGTGGTCCCTTGAAAAGTCATACAAATACCGGATGGTGCCAATCTCATACACAAAGGGCCACCATACATCGTTTGAAGAGAGATATATGAGAGTGGTCGTAGCTCCGGCGATGTTAGTGAATCCTGCTTGGCCCCACTCAGCGTGGTAAGCCGCTCCTACCGCGAAAAAATCGAGAAAAAATGGCAACAGCACCTGAGCCTGGACCCTGGCCTGGTGGAAAACCTCCTCCTCGACAAACCCCATCCGATTATAGCCGGCATAGGCCGCACAGCCGATTTGTGAACTGATCCAATTCGGGAACACTCTCTCCAGCCCGTCATAACTGGTAAGCTCCTGAAACACACCGACACCAAAGCCGCTGGCCCACTCTGCCCCCAGCGGGTCGCGGCGGGCAGGATAACACAACAGTACGCCGAGCCCGTAATCCCAATCGATCGGCTCCCTATGTCGAGAGGCTAACTCTGATCCGGGCAGAGCCGCCTTGTGCACACTCTGCTGGGCCCTGTTACGATCAACTGCCAGAAGCATCTGCTCAACCATAGATGGAAAATCTTTGATGAGATGATCGGTACCGACATACCAGGAACTACGATTCCAGATTAATCTATGCTGATGGGTTAAGAAGAGCTGAATATCCGCATAGAGGCCCGTGGGTTTCTGCAGTACGCTGCTCACCAGATAGTAGTCGTACTCGTTGACCCGGGCGCATTTATGGAAGTATTCGCGGGAGGTGGCAATCACTCCGGCCGGCGGGATATCGGTTCCGATAGCTACCTTCAATCCCGGCCATTCAGCAGCTATAAGTTCGTCCCGCAGGGCATACCGAACACGGTCCACCAGTTCCTGAGAATAGTCGACCGTGTATACATCGAGAATTCCAATAGTAATATCGTCAGATGTCTGCGGATAACCTACCTGACTCAAGGTCAGCATAAGAAGTGAAAACAGAGAGGCCGGTAACAGACGCTTCCGTAAAAGCACTGCTGCCTCCTTACTGTAATTATACCACCCTTTTCAGACAAAATGTAAAAAAACCGGCCGCTCGGCGGGACTGGAGGTCCAACCGGCGGCCGGCCGTTGCATGCAGCCGTTTCTAATAAGCCGCCTCATACAGTTCATCGACCCTCGGCCAGTTGATCACGTTGAAAAAGTTTTCAACATACTCGGCCCGCCGGTTTTGGTACTTGAGGTAGTAGGCATGCTCCCAGACATCCAGACCCAGGATCGGGGTATAGCCCTGGGTAATCGGGGAATCCTGGTTTGCTGTGCTCATGATGGAAAGATGCCCGCCACTGTCGACCACCAGCCAGGCCCAGCCGCTACCGAAGCGGCCGGTTGCCGCCGCGGAAAACTTCTCTATGAAGCCTTCATACCCGCCGAATGTTTGATCGATCTCATCGGCCAGTTTGGCCTTCGGCTGACCGCCACCGTTCGGCGACATTACTTCCCAGAATAGCGTATGATTAAAGTGGCCACCACCGCTGTTGCGGACCGCGGTTCGAATTTCTGATGGCAGAGTCTCCAATCCGGCCAGCAGCTCCTCAATCGGTTTATCGGTAAACTCCGAACCCTCGAGCGCTTTGTTCAGCTTTGTAGTGTAGCCGACGTGGTGCTTATCGTGATGAATCTCCATAGTACGCGCATCGATATAGGGCTCCAATGCATCGTATGGATATGGTAAATTTGGAGTTGTAAAAGACATAGAAACCTCCTGTAACACTTGGGTGTAGTCATATTGCTCCTGCAATACATTACTATTTTTATAATGTTTATAAAAAAAGAAAAGGGTATGTACCAATTTAGCTGCCCAGCAGCGGACGCCATGAGGGAGTCTCAACTCCCGAAAGGCCGGCAAAGGCATTCTGCAAATGACGCACTTCCGCCTCGATCTCCTCTACAGAGAGCCCCTCGATCGTGAGAAAACCTCCGGCGGTGCGGTCGTGACCGCCCACATGGTCGGGATTGAGCGGCAGTTGCTTGATCATGTCTCCCGCGTTGATTCTGTCGCTGCCGGTTCGTATCGAGAGGATGAGCTGTTTCTTATAACAGCCGGTACACAACACAGCACCTATACGCTCGTGCTTTAGAAAGAAATCGGCCATTTCAGAGACGATTTCAGGGTGCCAGATTGCGGTAAGATGAGCGGTTATGATATTACCGTGAATAAATGCATTGTTCAGGGCATTTCCGAGCTGCTGAAAGTAGTAATGCGGCAGATTAGCGTTAATGATTTCCGATAGGGTTCGGATACTGGCCCGCACATATACCGACAGGTAAGCCTTTATATCCTCCCGGGCTGCTTCTCTGTACATATTTTGTGTCTCGGATGAAATTGCGTATGCCAAGGCGGTGGCGATATCGGTGGGAATATCAATCTCGGCAGCGTTCAACCAACGGATCAAAATTGTGGCGGTGGCACCAATATCGGGGTCGATAACCACCAAATCGCCCTTTGTGTCAGAACGACGCGGATGATGATCAATTACAATATCGCATTCGGACTCAGCAGTCAGCACATTGTTCCCTGCTCCGGGTTGAGAGTCGACCAAAGCCAGACAGTCGTAGCGGTCCTGTTTTATCCGGTTGTACTGTTTCAGCGGAATTTTGAGCTTATTCACCATAGCCCGATTCTCTGCCCGGGCGATGATACCACTATAGGCGATGCTTGT
>JAASTM010000253.1 GCA_021767325.1 Spirochaetales bacterium | reverse complement strand
CCGGATGAGGTCGATCAGAGCAAAAAGCATGCCGCGAAGAAGTTCTATAAATCCAAAAAGAAACAGGACTACCGCGACAAGAAAGAGAAGACTCAGGAAAAAGAGTTTCAGATAAAGAAGAAACCGCAGCAGCAGAAGCGGGCCAATCCGGTTCCCAAAGAAATCGACATCATGGAAGTGATTACGGTTTCCGAACTGGCCAAGAAGATGAACCTCAAAGCCTCCGAACTCATCGGGAAACTGATGGGAATGGGAATGATGGTGACCATCAACCAACAGATCGATGCCGAAACTGCTGAGATTATTGCCGAAGAGTACGGCTGCAAGGTCAACATCGTCTCCTTATATGACGAAACGATAATTGAAACTGAAGAAGACAAAGAGGGCGAAGTAAAACCGCGCCCACCGATTGTCACGGTTATGGGACATGTAGACCATGGTAAAACCAAGCTGCTCGACGCTATCCGTGAAACCGACGTGGTAGCCGGCGAGCACGGCGGCATTACCCAGCACATCGGTGCCTACAAGGTAAAACCGAAAGAGGACGGCGGAGAAATCGTATTTCTCGATACCCCCGGTCACGAAGCCTTTACCCTGATGCGGGCCCGTGGTGCGCAGATCACCGATATTGTTATTCTGGTGGTTGCAGCCAACGACGGAGTAATGCCACAGACTATCGAGGCGGTAAACCATGCCAAAGAAGCGGGTGTACCGATCATCGTTGCGGTCAATAAGATGGATCTGCCGGAAGCCAATCCTGACCGTGTAAAACAGCAGCTCGCGGATTACGATCTGCTGCCGGAAGACTGGGGCGGTACAACCCTGTTCAACGAGCTGTCAGCCCTTAACCGGCAGGGTGTGGACGAACTGCTTGAAACCATCTCCCTGCAGGCGGAACTGCTGGAACTCAAAGCCAACTACGACTGCCGAGCGGAAGGAAAGGTTATCGAATCGCAGGTCGACCACGGCCGCGGTATTGTGTCTACGGTTATCATAGAACGCGGTACGCTGCATGTGGGCGATGCATTCGTCGCAGGCGTATTCCCGGGAAAAGTCCGCGCAATGTTCGACGACAAGGGAAATAAACTGGAAGAAGCCACTCCGGCCACGCCGGTAGAGATTCTCGGCTTTACCGGTATCCCGGATGCAGGCTCCCCATTCCAGGTGACCGAAAGCGAACGGCAAGCCCGTCAGGTCGGTGCCAAGCGACAGGAACTGGAAAAACAGGGAGAAGCCCAGAACGTCAAGAAGGTTACTCTGGACAACCTCTACGATTCTATTCAGGAAGGTGAAATCCAGGAACTGAAAGCAGTTATCAAAGGCGACGTGCACGGTTCGGTAGAAGCCTTGCAGACTGCACTCGAAAAACTCTCGACCAAAGAGATCAAACTGCGGGTAATCCACGCTTCCGCCGGTGCTATTATCGAAAACGACGTGCACCTGGCTGCCGCATCGAATGCAATTATAGTTGGATTTCACGTACGTCCGACTCCGAAAGCCCTGGAGCTGGCGGAGCAGGAAAAAATAGATATTCGAAAATACAATGTTATCTACGATGCGGTGGATGACATCAAAAAAGCTATGGAAGGTATGCTGGCACCCGATATCAAAGAAGAGGTTATCGGTAATGTCGAAGTCCGCGACACCTTCAAGGTACCCAAGGCCGGCATGATTGCGGGTTGTTATGTTACCACCGGTAAGGTCAAACGAAACTCGATGGTGCATATCATTCGCGACGGTATCCAGATATATACCGGCAAGGTCTCCTCGCTCAAGCGCTTCAAGGAAGATGCCCGCGAGGTAGAGGCCGGATACGAATGCGGTATCGGCATTGAAAACTTCAACGATCTCAAGGTCGGTGACCAGTTCGAGGTGTTCGAAACGAGAGAAATCGCCAAGACCCTCGAATAGCTTCGGAGAAGAATTGCTATGTCCGATATTAGAACGCGCAGAATCGCAGCAAAAATAAGAGAAGAGATCGGCACGCTCATCCTCCGGGGGATCATTAAAGACCCCCGGGTGACGGCCGAATTGTCGGTTACCGAAGTAAATGTGGCCAAGGACACCAGTACAGCTAAGGTGTATATCTCCAGTTTCGGGACGGAAGCGAGTCTTACCGCCGGCGTCGATGCACTGAATCACGCCGCCGGTTTTATCCAGGCCAAACTGGGTAAAACCCTGCAGACCCGCAATACTCCCAAACTGAGATTCTTTGATGACCACTCGATCGAGTACGGCACCGAAATGATTCAAAAGTTAAAGGAACTTGATTCTTGAGTTTGAAGCAGTCTGGACTGGTTTTTTTGAATAAACCTTCCGGGATTACCTCTTTTCAGGCACTGCACACATTAAAAAAAAGGTTGGGGCACGGGAAAGTCGGCCACACCGGTACACTGGACAAGTTTGCCGAAGGTCTGCTGATCGCTCTAGCTGGAAAGAATACCCGTCTGGTACCCTATTTCGAGGGACTGGATAAAACGTATACTGCTTCTATCCGTTTCGGAGCCACCACGGAAACTCTCGATACGGAGGGCCCGGAGATAGCCCCGAAACCGGTACCGGATATAGCCAGCATCAAGGCGCGAGTCTCCGATTTTATCGGGGAACAGGACCAGGTGCCTCCGCAGTATTCGGCGGTACATGTAGACGGGACCCGTGCCTACCAGCGCAGCCTGAAGGGAGAGCAGGTAGAAATCCCGGCCCGCAGGATTACGGTGTACTCGATCGAAATCATCGACTGGGATGCTCCGGTCTTGAGGGTACACATACACTGCTCGAAGGGAACCTACATACGGGCGATAGCCCGGGACCTGGGGGTGGCCTGCGGGTCTTCTGCCTATCTGCAGGCGCTTACACGTACAAAAATCGGTCCTTTTGATCTAGAATCAGCTGTAGATCCGGAGGAATTCGATCCGCAGGAGAATCTTCTATCCGCCTCTCCGGTAATACGGCAGCTCCCGGGCATAAAAACGGTCCCCGTACGGGAACCGGCAGTCGGGAGGATCTTGAACGGCAGTCCCGTACAAAGCGAGTGGCTGACAGGGGACACCAGTTCTGATGGCCTGTATGCTCTAGTGGATACACGGAATGAACTCTGTGCACTGGCTGAACTGACAGATGGAAAATGGAAGTACCGGTATGTTGCGGAAAGGCATTGATTTAAGAGTGCTCTCCTGGGACGTATTCACCGCTGCGCGTCCCTTGAAAGAGACCAGTACGGCTCTTAGCATCGGGGTGTTCGATGGTATTCATCTGGGACATCAGAGCCTCATTCAACGGATCGCAGCCCAAACGGGGAGCGAACCGGCAGTGTTGACCTTTCGCTACAACCCACGCCGCTTTCTCAAGCCGCACCTGTTTCCGGGAGATATTACCTCGCAGCATCAGAAACTCGAGATCATGGCGGGACTGGGGATCAGAACGGTGATACTCATTGACTTTTCTAACGATTTTAGTAAACTGTCAGGTAACGATTTTTTGATGGCAATACGACGTAGTTGCGATCTAACATATTTAGTGTTAGGAGATAATTTTAGGTGCGGTTTTCAAGGAAAAACCAGTGCCTACGATGTAAGAAAAATTATGGAAGCGTACCACACGCCGGTAGAAATCGCCCCTCCGGTCACATGGGAGGGAGCAACTCTCAGCAGTACCCGTATCCGTGCGGCGCTCAGAGAGGGCAAAATACGCGATGCTGCCGCGATGATGGGTCGAAACTATATCTTGGATATTGCCGATACACCTCAGAGTAATGAGGATTCATATAGAAGCATTGAAAAAATGGGCTTGCACCAGGTTGTGCCGCCTCCGGGCACATATCTGGCAGATATCAAAACCCCTACAACTACGGCTCCCGTTGAACTTGAAGTGACTCAGGAGTGTATACGCTGGCCTCAGGAAAATGGAAACGAAGCCGTATCAATCGAGTTTAAAGACATTATAGGTAAAGGAGAAAGAAACCATGTCGCTTACTAAAGAGAAAAAACAGGAGATTATCAAGGAGTTCGGGAAAGATGCCCAGGACACCGGTTCTACCGAAGTACAGATAGCCCTTACTACTGCCCGAATCGAGGATTTAACCGAACATCTGCGCAGCCACAAGAAAGACCACAGCAGCCGAAGAGGACTGCTCAAGCTGGTTGGTCACCGGAGAAACCTGCTGAAGTATCTGAAGAAAACAGACCTCGAGCAGTACCGCGCCATCCTCAAGCGCTTGAAACTAAGAAAATAATAAAGGATAAGATTATATGACTCATCAAGTGAGTATTAAAATTGGTGAAGAAGAACTCATTTTAGAAACCGGCCGAATGGCCAAACAGGCCAATGGTGCAGTGTTCGCCCGTTACGGCGGCACCGCTGTATTGGCAACCGCCTGTGCCAGCAATAATGTGCTGGAAGGCATCGATTTTGTTCCGCTGCAGGTGGAATACAATGAAAAATACTATGCCGCCGGAAAGATCCCCGGCGGGTTTCTCAAACGCGAAGGCCGTCCCAAAGAAAAAGAAATTCTGGTGTGCCGGCTGATCGACCGCCCCATGCGGCCTCTGTTTTCAAAGGCCTTTAAGCGGGAGATCCAGGTCGTGCCGACGGTTATCTCGGCCGATCAGATAAATCCGCCCGACATGGTTGCGATGGTGGCTGCATCGGCCGCCGTTACTGTATCCGACATTCCCTTCGAAGGACCGGTCGGAGCAGTCCGGATCGCCAAAGTCGGGGATGAGTTCGTCCCCAATCCTTCGTTCCAGAGAACCGAAGAGAGCGAGCTGGACATCGTAGTGGCGGG
>JAASTM010000252.1 GCA_021767325.1 Spirochaetales bacterium | reverse complement strand
GAGCAGGGTGTATTGAAGAACCCTGAACCGGATGCGGCTATGGCCGTGCATATCTGGACGCCGGTGAAGAGCGGCTTGATCGGAGTGCAGGCCGGACCGGTAATGGCGACTATGGATGTGTTCAGGATTACCGTCAAAGGCAAGGGTGGGCACACCGGATATCCCGAAAGCGCGGTAGATCCGATCGTAGCCGCCGCGGATATTATCCAGACGGCCCAGCGTATACAGACCCGTGAAATAAGTCTGATGAAACCAACCGTCATTATGTTCGGAAAGATTCAAGGTGGTTCGAAGAATAATATTATTCCGGACGATGTTGTGCTCGAAGGTACCATGCGGTACCTCTATGAAGGCGGACCCGAGAGTGAAGAAAATCCGCCGAAACGATTGCGACACATTGCCGAGAGCGTGTGCGCGACCCACGGCTGTACCTGCGAGGTCGAGATAGAGCGTGAGAACACCGCTGTGATCAATAACCCTGCGATGGTACAGCTGGCCCGGGAGACCGCCAAAGAGATTCTCGGCGATGAAGATAAAGTGGTAGAACATGCTTCGATGGCTGGCGAAGATTTTGCTGCGTATGCCTCAAGAGTCCCGGCGGTGTTTGCGTTCTTAGGAACCGGAAATCCTGCCAAGGAGACCGATTTTCCACACCACAATCCTCGCTTTAACATCGATGAAGATGTGCTGCCGACGGGAGTAGAGTTCTTCGTTGAAGGAGCTCTTAAATATTTCTCAAAACAGTAGAAAGGAGGTGTGAGGAGGTTACCCAAGGAGGTAAAAAAGCGATGCGTATTATTTTTTCTGAAATAATAACTTTTTTTTGGAGGTACAGAAGTGAAAAAAAGAATTAGTGTTTTGTTACTGGCTCTGGTAGTCGTACTGGCTGCAGGAGTACTACTGGTTGGCTGTGGTCAGCAGGCTGAAGAGCCTGAAGAACAGGCAGCTGCTGAGCAGGAAGAGGAAAAAATCTTAGACAAGAAGATTACTGCTAAGATGGCTTCCGAAGAGATCGAAGGCGATTTTATGACCGTTTGGGGCAATAACTATGCCGACTACATGCGCGAACAGACCGACGGCATGTACGATCTGACTGTGTATCCCTACGGATCTCTCGGTGATACTCGTGACATCAACGAGCTGGCACAGCTCGGAGTTGTAGAGTACGTTTTTTCCGACTTTGCCTGGATCAGTGCCTTCGTGCCAGAAGCCCAGGTACTTTCCCTGCACTACATCTGGCCGAAAGAGAGAATGCCGGAAGTACTGGAATGGGTAGTCAACAACGGCGATATCATGCCCTTCATGGAAGAGGCTTTCCGCCGCAACGGATTGGTTCCCCTCGGAATCGTGTACGAAGGTTGGCAGTGGCTCACCTCTAAACCCAAAGCAGTTACCCTCGAAGACCTCGAAGGTCTGAAAACCCGCGTTATGGGTTCGAAACTGCTGGTGGAAGACTACCGTGCCTACGGCATGAGCCCCACTCCGATGAGCTACGGCGAAGTGTACAGCGGACTGCAGACCGGCCTGATCGATGCACAGGTCAACCCTCTGTTCGCCGACTACAGTATGAAGTTCTATGAAGTTACCAACTACTTCACTCAGATGTGGGCAGAGCCATTCCTCGGCATCCCGACCATCAACATGCAGCACTTCGACACCCTGCCTGATGAAGTTCAGGCTCTGATGAAGAGCTACTTCAAAGACAACATTATGGAAGCAGCTGAGTGGATCGACAATCGCAATGCCAGCGACCGCGCCAAGATCGAGGAAGAGAAACCCGATATCGTGTGGACCGAATGGGACGACGAAGAAGTTGCCAAGGCGAAAGAGATGGCTAAGGTTGTATGGGAAGAGGAATATCCCAACATAGCAGGTGAAGGTGCCGTAGAAGCACTCGAGATTCTGCTGGAGGACATCGAAAACGCCAAAGAAGCTCTGGGTATTGAATAATATTTGATACCGAGTTTTGGAGAGAACTACGGGTTCGGCGTGCGGGGGCGTTCCCCTCGCACGCTTCGCCCTGCCTTTCGGGCGGGGCGGCCCTCTCTCCGGCTTGTATCACCCAAAGAGGTAAGACGTTATGAGTGAAGAAGCAGATACGAAGAAAACTGACGAAGGCGCAGTTGAAAAGACGAAAGAACAAACCAAGAAGATAGGCAATCTGATTGCCCTCGGAATCGATTGGTTCGAGGTAGCGGTCCTATCCCTTGGGGTCGCAGCTCTGGCAGTACTATTGATTGCAAACGTGTTTGCCCGTTCCTTTTTTCAGAGTATTTACTATGCAGATGAAGTATCTAAGTTTCTTATTATCTTAGTTTCATTTGTGGGAGTAAGCTATGCAGCGCGGAAAGCGCGACACATCCGAATGGGAGCCTTTCTCGACCTGATGCCGCCCAAGATGGAGAAGATTTTCATCTTTGTCATTTCCGCAATCAATGCGACGGTAATGTTTATTATGGCTTATTACGGATATGTGTATATGGCACAGATGAAGATGCTGGGACAGATGACCTCGGCACTCCAGGTACCGTATTGGACTTTTATGATCATTGTTCCAATCGGATTCGCCTCAGCCGGTATTCAATATGTCAGGACAATAATCAAAAACATAATTGAAAAAGATGTCTGGTTGTCCCCCGAGCAGCAGAGCGAATACGAGGACGAGGGAACCATAGGCTACTAGCCGAAAGGAGGAGAGTGAAACAATGACACTACTATGGGTAAGTATGATCAGCATGCTGCTGCTTGGATTTCCGTTTATGGTGGTTATCCTCGGCTCGCTGCTGCTCCATATCAATGTGACTTTCCCGGCGTTCAACTTTACTGTACTTGTACAGCAAATTATCAATGGAATGACGCCGCCGGCGCTGGTATGTGTACCGATGTTTATCCTCGGTGCAAATATCATCACTTCCGGTCAGGCAGCTCCCCGTTTGATCAACATGGTAAAGTCGTTTGTCGGACATATCCCCGGCGGTCTGCCGATTACCACCAACGCCAGTTGTACGCTGTTTGGAGCCGTTTCCGGCTCAACTCAGGCTACGGTGGCTGCAATTGGCGGTACTATGCGGCCGATGCTGTTGAAAGCCGGTTATAAGAGTCCCTTTACTCTGGGGCTCATCATCAACTCGAGTGACATCGCACTGCTGATTCCGCCGAGTATCGGTTTTATCGTTTTCGGTGTTGTCACCAGCACCTCGATCGGAAAACTGTTTCTGGCCGGTATTATTCCGGGTATTCTGATTTTCCTGATGTTCTCGATTTATTCGTATGTATATTCCAGAGTCAACAAAGTCGGAGTACTGCCGAAAGCAAGCTGGAAAGAGCGCTGGCAGGCGGTAAAGGACGGAATCCTGGTGCTCGGTTTCCCGCTGATCATCGTTGGTGGTATTTATGCCGGTATTTTTAGCCCCACCGAAGCCGCGGCTGCGGCAGTGGCCTATGCGCTGTTTCTCGAGGGCATTGTGTACCGGACCCTGACCTGGAAAAAGCTGGTGAACGCATTCCTGGATACCGGGATTATCACCGGAGTAGTTTTCATCCTGGTTGGAGCCGGTCAGGCCTTCAGCTGGTTCATCAGCTTTCTGCGCCTGCCGCAGGAGATCATGCCGCAGATAATCGGAGCGGATCCTACACAGCTGAAGATTATCATCATTGTGGTAATTTCCTACTTTGTGGCCTGTATGTTCGTAGACCCCATTGTTGCGATCTACGTGCTCAGCCCGATTTTCCAGCCCTATGTAACGCAGCTGGGTATCGACATGGTATTTCTGGGAACTTTGGTTACCCTGCAGGCGGCCATCGGTTCAGCTACACCGCCGTTCGGATGTGACATTTTTACGGCGCAGCTGATATTCAGGAGGCCCTATTGGGAGGTAATACGGCATACGCCGCCGTTTATCCTCATGCTGATACTGGCGACGATTTTAATTATTGCATTCCCCGAAATTGCGACCTTCCTGCCGAATTCGGCGCTCATCAATTAGGGGAGAAGGAGCCAAAGATGCTTTACCATGTGAAACCGGGACAGTTGAGCTACGGAGAGGCAATCGGAATATTGCTGCTGGAGAACTATGTTCCCTATGTGCCCGGCGATGTGGCCAATGCTACTACATATCGCTATCCGGTCCGCTTTCAGCGGGTGCCCGGTTTTACGGTGAAGCGGATAATGGCTCACGATATGACAGTGGTCGATGAGTTGATCGAAGCGGCGGTCTCGCTTCAGGCTGAAGGGGTGCGGGCCATCACCGGGGATTGCGGGTTTATGGCCCTGTATCAGGACCGGATTGCATCAAATGTGGACGTGCCGGTCTTTCTATCCAGTTTGGCACAGATACCCTTCATGCGTACGATGCTGAAACCAGGCGGTCAGATCGGTATTGTGACCGCTAACTCGGAATCTCTGGATGATTCGGTTTTTAAAGGAATTGGAATCGCTCCCGGAGAAGACCTGGTGGTGCAGGGGCTGGAGGCGAGTCCATCCTTCTACGCATCAATTTTCGAGGAGAATGGCCAGATCGATACTGAAGAGATAGAGCAAGAGGTAGTAGCCGCCACACGACAAATGATCGACGCGCATCCAAATATCACACTTTTATTGCTGGAATGCAGTCTCTTACCGCCGTACGGTGCAGCTGTGCGGGCGGCAACCGGGCTGCCGGTGTTCGATTATGTGACCATGATCGATTATGTATATTCAGCAGTCGTAAAACAGAAGTTTTCAGGCTTTATGTAGCCGTTAACTTATACACCCAAAGAAGTTCTTTCATACATACTCACAAAAAGAATGACGAAGG
>JAASTM010000251.1 GCA_021767325.1 Spirochaetales bacterium | reverse complement strand
GGCTTCAAACTGGAGAAAGATCAGATGCTGATCCTTTCGGGTGGAAACACCGCAACAACCGAACGCGCCGCAGCCGAGCAGACTGACGGGGTGAACGCAGCCATGGCGTACGGAACCGACGGCGCGCTGGCAACCCTCGGACTGGTTGTTTTGAAAGACAACCTGAACGTGCAGCATGTGTATCAACCGGCGCCCCTGGTACGCGGGGAGATATTGGATGCCCATCCGGATATAAAAGAGATACTCAATCCGGTATTCAAGACACTCGATCTGGAGACACTGCAATCGCTCAACTCCCGTTTGGCGGTGTTCGGCGAAGCCGCCTCGGATGTAGCCGAGGAGTACCTGCAGGAAAACGGCTTTTTGGAATAAGATTCCTATGCGCTTTAAAATATTTACCGGTTTGTGTGCCATCTGCACTTACCTGCTGCCCATTTACACAGTGAAACCGAACCGCATACAAACCGGGAGCGCAATCAGGGTCTTCGACCTGCCTCCCCACTATTGGATCGCGGCACTGTTGCTGATCCTGCTGATAAGTTTGATCGTATTTACCCGCAGACACACGGACATATTCTTTCTGCTGTTCTCGATTGCCTTCATGAGCCACCTGCTGGCAATGCTCACCTTTCTGCAAAACAATCTGGCACTCTGGGAGGCAGCCGAATATGGACGGATAAGTTTTTCAGCCGGATTCTGGGTAGCCCTGCTGACCATCTACCTGCTGTTGAGCTGGGCCTACCGCAATACCCGCTACAAAATGCTCCCGGCCATCGCATTCGCCCTCATTCTCAGCGGAATCTCTGTATTCATACTGATGGGCAGCTTCCGGCATTCGGCCATTCTGCTGGAATTCCAAAACCGCTCCGAAAAATTTTTACTGGAACTACTCAACCACATCAGCCTCAGTCTGTCGGCAGTCGGCACCGCCACCCTTATCGGCATACCAGCCGGAATTTGGGCCGCCCGCTCGGAAAAATACCGCAACCTCATCTTCAAAGTGGTGAACGGTGTGCAGACCATTCCCAGTCTGGCTCTGTTCGGGTTGATGATTGCCCCGCTGGCGCTGATTTCACAGCAGTTTCCGGTACTGCGCAGAATCGGTATTGCCGGAATCGGAAATGCCCCGGCGCTGATCGCCCTTACCCTCTACTCGCTCCTGCCGATCATCCGCAACACCTTTACCGGTATCTATTACATAGAAACCCACATCATTTCGGCCGCTATCGGAATGGGTATGAGTAAATCGCAGAAATTTCGGTATGTCGAGCTGCCGTTGGCCACCCCTATGATGCTCACCGGCATCAGAATGTCGCTGGTTCAAACCATCGGTAATACCGCGGTAGCCGCTCTGATCGGAGCCGGAGGATTGGGGACTTTCATTTTTCAGGGGCTCGGGCAGTCGGTACCCGACCTGATTCTGTTGGGAGTGATCCCGGTTATCCTTCTTTCGATTCTCTTCGACCGGCTTTTTCACTGGGCCGAACACCTGGTAACGCCGAAAGGAGTGCGTCTCGCATGGGAAGTCACGTAAAAAGCAAAAACCGCAGCCGCCTGGCCCTGCTGTTTATTGCAGCCTACATACTCTACATCACCCTTCCGGCAGTGCAGCACACCTTTTTATCACCGCTGTTCCCCAACCTTCAGGAGATACTCTATCCGCGGGCATCGCTGCTGCGCCTGTTCACCGAGCATCTGCTGCTGGTGATGCTGTCCGGAGCCAGTGCCTTTTTTACCGGAATACTGCTGGGTATTGGGGTTACCCGTTCCTGGGGCCGCGAGTTTCTGCAGCCCATTCAAGACCTCACCGCCCTGCTGCAAACCTTTCCGCCGGTGGCGGTTCTTACCCTGGCGGTACCGGCAGTCGGATTCGGGTTTACCCCCGCCTATCTGGCCCTGTACATCTACAGTATTCTGCCTATCGTCAGAAATACGATTACCGGTTTACTCTCCGTATCGCCGACACTGAAAGAGGCCGCCCGCGGCATGGGCATGACCCCGCTGCAGGTGCTCACGAAAGCCGAGCTGCCGCAGGCCTTTCCCGCAATTCTGGCCGGAACCCGCATTTCGATAATTATTAACATAGGCACTTCCACTATCGGCGGAGTGATCGGAGCCGGCGGTTTGGGAGTCGCGATTGTAGCCGGCCTGGTTCGGGACAATACGGCCTTTGTACTGCAGGGCGCCATTGCAGCGGCCGGCCTGGCCTTCTTTGCCGACTATCTTTTCGAGAGCCTCGAACGGCGGCGGGTGTCTATAGGCCCGGATGACCGGAACACATGATAAGCGCGAGAAATTTTTGTTCGCCAGGATTACAGACCTAAAAAAAAAGAAGAAGGAGCCGATGCACTGCATGGCCCCTTCTAAACCCTATAACCCCACTTTTTTCAATTCAAACTTAGAAAAAACATATTTATTTTTGGTATAAAACTTTATCTTATAGTACTAAGTATACAACCAGAGTGTCGTTAATTATATAAGGGAATATCACAATCTCCTGTGAGTTTCTCACGGATTGCAGGGCCTGTGATCAGTCAAGGTCAATAATCCCCAGGCGTGTGGCATAATGCACCAGTTCGGCCGCGTTCTTTACCTTCAGCTTTCTAAAAATGCTGGTGCGGTGATTCTCGACGGTACGATAGCTGATATACAGGCTTTGGGCAATACGCTTTACAGAAAAACCCTCGGCCAGTAGACGCATTATCTCCTGCTCCCGCGAGGTCAATGATTCGTACGCATTATCCTGCACATCATAAAACCGCTGCGGGTGTTCCAACGCCTTCTGAATAATTACCTCGAGGGTGACTTGGTCAAAGAAGTATTCCCCCCTCATGACCTGTTTGATGCCGTCGATGAGCCGCACCGGAGAGGTTTCTTTGGTCATATAGCCGCTCACACCGCCGCTGACCGCTTCCAAGACATAGTCGCTCCGGCTGTACATGCTCAGAATAATAATTTTGACGAGGGGATACTGCTCGCGCAGAAAATGTACAAGATCTACGCCCGAGCTGTCGGGCAGGGAGATATCCAGTACTACCACATCCGTTTCGTGGTCCTGTAGAATCGCCCGCATCTCCTCGCCGGTTTCCGCTTCACCCACTACCGCTATTTCCCTGTCTCGCTGCAGTGCGGCTTTCACCCCGTCTCTGACAGGTGGATGATCATCAACTAAAACAACCCGAATTTCCTGCATATATGAGACTATACCATATTTTTTATTTATGTTTCACTATTATTATGGATATGAATATTGAAGATTTACAAAGCGTATTACCGTATGTAAGGCAGTTGGCCGAATCAGCCGGTACCCTTCAAATGGAGTACCTCAACTCAGCGGTCAAAATGGAGAACAAAAGCAGTCAGGTCGATATCGTTACCGAGGTAGATCAGCGCTGTGAAGAGTTGATCACCTCCAACCTCCATACCAAGTTCCCGGAGCACGAAATTCTGGGGGAAGAACAGGGGTCTCAGAGCAGTTCTAATAACTCACCCTATAAATGGGTGATAGATCCATTGGACGGAACCACTAACTATGTCCACCGCGTTCCGGTTTTCGCTACCTCGATTGCACTCTTAAAGAATAACCGCCCGATTCTGGGGGTCGTCCACAGCGCACCCCTCGACCGCACCTACACCGCCATTGCCGGAGAGGGGGCCTACCTCTCACGGGCCCCCATCCATACCTCCGAAACCAGCCGGCTCAATGCATCATTGGTGGCTACCGGAGTACCGTACGACCGCGCTACCACCGAGAAGAACAATGTGAACTATATTGCCCATCTGACCCCGCGGGTTCGCGGAATCCGCCGTATGGGAGCTGCCGCGCTGGACATGTGTTTTGTCGCCGAAGGAATCTTCGATGCCTATTGGGAACTGAAGGTGCGGCTGTGGGACATAGCCGCCGGTATTCTGATTGCCCGGGAAGCCGGCGCGGCGGTCAATTACCTATCCATTGACGAGAACTACAGCTACGACGTCATCTGCAGCGCCCCCAGCCTCTACAACCCGCTGCTCGCAGAGCTGCAGTCCGTAGCCGGCGACTTCGCCACTCTACAGCCCAGATAATCCCGCAGTAGCCCTGCCGGGCGTATCACCGGCCAGACACACAAATGAAAGGCCGCCCTTTCGAGGCGGCCTCCACTTTGAGTAATTTCTTATTTTATAACAGATCTACAGTCCTTAGCCTTTCACAGATCCGGCCATCATACCGCGCACAAAGTATCTCTGCAGTGAGAAGAAGATGATCAACGGCATTATCATCGTCAGAAATGCCCCCGAGGTCAGTACATGCCAGTCCTGACCGCGCGATCCGACCATCTCGGCCAAGCGGGTTGTAACCAGCGCATTCTCCTTCTTTGTTCCCAGAAATACCAACGCAACCAGCAGGTCGTTCCATACCCACAGAAACTGGAAAATCGCAAATGAAGCGATCGAGGGTTTAGACAGCGGCAGCACCAGGCGGGTGAAGCTCATCCAGGGGGTTGCACCGTCGGCGTGGGCCGATTCGATGATCTCTTTCGGTATCCCCGAAATATAGCCGAATAGCAGATAGGTCGCCAGCGGCAACCCGAAGCCCGTATGGGCCAGCCATATACCCAGATAAGTACCGTTGAGCTGATTGGCGGTGTACACCTTGAGGACGGGGATCAGCGCCATCTGCAGGGGTACTACCAACAGGCCAACGATCATCACGAAGATCGCTTCACGGCCGGGAAAGTCCATCCAGGCGATTGCATACGCGGCGAATGCTGCAATAGTAATCGGGATAACAGTCGAAGGGATGGTTACCAGCAGACTGTTCAGGAAGGCC
>JAASTM010000250.1 GCA_021767325.1 Spirochaetales bacterium | reverse complement strand
CTGCCGCCGGTGAAACAGATTATGGCCAGCGAACAGATGAAGTCGCGGTACCTGAGCACTATCATCGAGCATTATGAAAAGCGTCAGCAGAAAGGGGCCGGCTGATTTGCAATGCTTTGGCGCAGTTGTTATGTTTTAAACATGAAAAATGTAATAACAGGAGGCCACGAATATGCAATTGACGAGTTCGGCTTTCGAACACAATCGACCGATTCCTCAGAAGTTTTCATGCGACGGACAGAATAGTTCGCCGGCCCTGAGCTGGGAGGGCGAACCGGCGGAAACCGAGTCGTTTGCGCTGATCTGTGACGACCCGGATGCCCCGGGCGGAACCTTTGTGCACTGGGTGTACTACAACATTCCGGCCGAGGTGAAGAGTCTGCCGGAGGCGGTAGACACTGCACCGCAACCGGGTCCGGGCGGACTGCAGGGCAAGAACAGTTTCGGTAAAACCGGATACGGCGGACCATGCCCGCCGGGCGGTACCCATCGCTACTTCTTTACACTGTATGCCCTCGATATCAAGCCGGATATAGCGGCTGGTTTGGATAAACAGAAGCTGCTGGAGGCTATGGACGGGCATGTGATTGCCGAAGCGCAGTTGATGGGCACCTATAGCCGGTAGGCGCAGTACCCGCCCAGCCCTGATTCTTGAGCTAACACGAACTGACGGATGCAGGGGGCCAGCCTGAGCAGCGCCTGCAGGACGTCCAGCTCCCCGCTGTATTACTGGGCGGGGACCGGTGTATATGTTTATTCCCCCATAAAAAGTTGTCACAGAGGCATCGCTGTGATATCTTCCCTTGTATGGATAAAATTAGAACGATACTTTTGGTTGTGCTGCTGTTGTCTGCGGCTGCCGCAGGTGCTCAGGAGCAGGGTGAGTTTGGCGATGAGGTGAGCGATTCCGCCGAAGATATTGCGGAGTTTATTGTGGAGAAGGTGAGCCGGCGGGCCTCCGAACGGGCCGAGATTCTGCTGAACCTGAGTCCGTACAGTTTTGAAGGGCGGCGCAGCAGCTTGGGCGAACTGCTCTCGGCGGAGGTGCGGACCGAGCTGATAGAGATTGCCCCGGCTTCGATTTCGGTGCTGGCCAACGAGTACGAAGAATTGCTGCTGCGGAGTAATCCGGGTTTTTCGATGCCTGCGGCCGATTTTGTGATTGCCGGCAAGATAGTTCGCCTCGACCGGGTCCTCAGGGTTCATACCAGTGTTATCGATCCGCAGCGCGGTACGATTTTCGCCTCGCATCAGAGCGAACTGCAGTTGAATAGTGCCATGATCAGTATGCTCAGTGCCGGCGAGATGAGTCAGGCGGCGGATCTGTACGAGCCGGACAGCATGGATAATCCTGATGCTATTGCCGCCGGCGAGCAGATCAGCGATCATACTCTGGCCCCTTCTGGAGATGAAGACTGGTTTGTGTACGAGGCCGGGCGCGATCAGCAGGTGGTGAGCTTCGGCACCCGCGGCGATCTCGACACCGTGATTACGGTATACACCGAGGACGACCGTTACACACCGATTGCCCAGAACGATGATTTCAATGATATGGAGAATGCCCGTGCTGCGGTGGTAACCGAACCGGGGAAACGCTACCTGTTCAGGGTGAGCGGCTACGATGACTCTGAGATAGGCCCGTATACCGTGTATGCAGAAGCCCAGGAGATAGACGATCCGCTGGAGTTGAACAATTCGAGAAACACCGCCTCGGATTTCCCTCTGGACTGGGGCCGCAGCGGCGACTCTGACTGGGCCACTGACCGCGGGAGCGATGCTGTGGCTGGAGGGGTGGTGGATACCCAGTTTTTCCCCCAGGGGGATGTAGACTGGTTCCGCTTTTCCGTGCCACCGGGCCGGAACCCGCAGTTGATCATTGAAACCCACAGCGATATCGACCCCATGCTGCGTCTGTACTCCGCCGACGGTGCTGAGATTGCCAGCGATGACGACAGCGGCAACGGCTACAACGCCAGGATTTCGCAGCAGCTGGCCGGCGGGAGGGTCTATTATATTGAGGTAAGTGAGATAGATGCGGCCGTCGGCAGTTACCGCCTGGAGATAAGAGAGTTCTAGTCCGTTCCGGAGCCGCCTCTCTGGCGGCTGCCAGACGGCTGTATTTGCCGTTGCGTGTGTGTCTTTAGTATGTTCATAAGAGGAGGCTGTTATGCATGAGCATTCTCATAATGAACATCACCGAATGATGATTCGTGATTTCAAGCGCCGCTTTTATATCACTGTAATATTATCAGTGCCGGTGCTCTTACTGGCATCCTTGATTCAGCAGCTGCTTGGGTTCCAGTTCGGTTTTGCCGGTGACACCTATGTGGTGTTTGTTTTATCTACTGTAATCTTCCTCTACGGCGGCTGGCCGTTTTTATCCGGTTTAGTCAGCGAGCTGAAGCAGAAACAGCCCGGCATGATGACTCTGATCGGCTTAGCGATTACGGTGGCGTACGTGTACAGCGCTGCGGTGACTTTCGGTCTCGAGGGTACACCCTTTTACTGGGAGCTGGCTACTTTGATCGCCATTATGCTGGCCGGGCACTGGATCGAGATGGCTTCTGTCTTGAGTGCATCTTCGGCCCTCGAGGAGCTTGCACAGCTGATGCCTTCTACCGCCCATCGTAAGACCGCGGGCGGGGTTGAAGATGTCGAGCTTTCGGAAGTGCGCAACGGCGACCGGCTGTTAATAAAGCCGGGTGAAAAGATCCCTTCCGACGGAAAGATACTCAAGGGCGAAAGCTATATCGATGAGTCGATGCTCACCGGCGAATCGAAGCCGGTTAAGCGCGGGGTTGATGACAAGCTTATCGGCGGATCGATCAACGGTGACGGGTCCATTGAGATCGAAGTGGAAGGGGCCGGAGAAGACTCTTATCTTTCTAAAGTGATCAAGATGGTTCAGGAGGCGCAGGCTGCCAAGTCGAAGACCCAGGCGCTCTCCGACCGGGCGGCCTTCTGGCTGACCCTTACCTCTATTTCGGTCGGTATAGTGACCCTGGCGGTGTGGCTGTCGGTGGGCTACGGCCTGCAGTTTTCCATTGCGCGGATGGCAACGGTAATGATTATTACCTGCCCCCATGCCCTCGGACTGGCTATTCCTCTGGTTGTCTCAGTCTCAACTGCAAAGTCCGCCCAGAACGGTTTGTTGATCCGCAACCGGACAGCCTTCGAGAATGCCCGCAAAATTACTACGGTTGTGTTCGATAAAACCGGTACCCTGACCAAAGGCAAGTTTGAGGTTCAGCAGGTTCACCCTTTCAGTGATGCCGTGAGTGAGCAGGATATCGTCAGCAGTGCCGCTGCAGTGGAGGCGCAGTCCGAACACCCCATCGGCGGCGGAATTGTCGAATACGCCTCGAAGGCGGCCGGTGGTGCCGCTGAACAGCCTGCCGGCGGCTCTGCCTCAGCTTCTTCCAGTGCAGCTGCCGAGGATGTCGAGGCTATTAAGGGCCGGGGAGTCCGCGGACGGGTGAACGGCGATACTGTCGAGGTGGTGAGCCCTGGATATCTCGACGAACAGGGCATCGAACGGCCCGACGAGGCGCACAGCGGGGCTGTGACCCGGGTGTATGTGTTGAAAAATGGTGACTTGATCGGCTCAATCGATCTGGCCGACACCATTCGCTCTGAGTCGTATCGCGCGGTGCAGCAGCTGCAGCGGAGGGGCATCAAATGCTGGATGCTGACCGGGGACAACCGCGAGACTGCCGAAGCGGTTGCCCGGGAGCTCGGAATGGACGGTGTTTTTGCCGAGGTGCTGCCGGATCAGAAGCAGTCCAAAGTGAAAGAGCTGCAGGAGCGGGGCGAGTATGTGGCCATGTCCGGTGACGGGGTCAATGACTCACCGGCCCTGGCGCAGGCGCAGGTCGGAATCGCAGTCGGTTCCGGTACGGATGTGGCCGCGGCTACCGCCGACATCATCCTGGTTAATTCAAATCCGCTGGATATTTCAGCATTGATTCTCTTCGGCCGGGCGACTTACAAAAAGATGGTGCAGAACCTTATCTGGGCAACCGGGTACAACGTTGTGGCCATTCCTCTGGCGGCGGGTGTATTGTACAGCGCAGGCATTCTGCTTTCGCCGGAGATTGGTGCGCTTTTGATGTCATTATCCACCGTGATCGTGGCAATCAATGCACGCTTGCTGCGGGTGGAGCGGCCTTCCGCAGAAGCCAACTGAGCCGGCCGCGGAGCTGAGACTGCGGCGCTGTGACCGGAGCGCTGAGACTGTGGCATTGAGGCCGGGGCGAGGTGACCGGAGTGCGGTTTTCCGGGAGGAGCAGGATGTCGGGTCGTGAGGCGCATTCACTGGCTTGTTTTTATTGGCTTGACAACTGTTTTTATCCCGGATTACTATTGGCCCACTCGTGAACCATTTTATTCTTTTCATGTATATAACCCATGTCTCGTTTGGAGTAGCCGGCGTGGTGTCCATGGCTATGCTGCATCAGCGCATGCGCCGCCGGATAACCGGCCCGCTTTTATGGGTTATGAGCTGTTTGCTGGCATCGGTCTTCTTAACGCTGATACAGTATTACTTTGTTTCTGTTCTGAAAACAATTCCCGGCTATTTATATGCTCAGTACGGATTGGGCTTAGGCGTAGCTCTGGCTCTATACGGAGGACTCCTGGTACTGATGCTCCGACTGCCGAGAGTACCGAATTACCTGGCGATTGTGTTTACTGTATTCGTAGTGGCAATTCAAGTCGGAAGAATGCTCTTGGTGGTGATAGGCCCGCCTGAGGCTGCAGCTCGTATCCGTTTTCCGTCAGTGGCGCTGATATCGTTGTATCTCTTTTTCCTGGGAATGGTGTT
>JAASTM010000249.1 GCA_021767325.1 Spirochaetales bacterium | reverse complement strand
GCCTGATTGAACTGCTCCGCTTCACGCGAGCTCTGTGCTTCGTTCAGCAGCTCCCGTATTCGCTCGGCTTGCTCCTGCTGGTTTATCGCATCGAGCTGACTGGTCGCAGCTGCTACCGACGGCAGCATCTCGATTGCCCGGTTGTAGTTGCGTTTAGCCTCGTAAAGGTTGCCCTCCTGCTGCAACCGTTGGGCTTCCTCGACGGTAGTTCTGAGTGCGGTAATGGTTTTTGCCGCTTCGAGCAGGGATTCATCCGGAGCTGCAGCTACTTTTGTGGCCTCACTTGACAGAATGTTCAGGATGAACTGGTCGATATCTCGCCGCCTGGCCACTGACGGAGCCTCATCCACCGCAATACTCTGCAGAAACTCGCGCATATCGGCAATTGCTGCCTGAGCCGTTTGGCGATCTCCCTCGCTCAGGGCTGTCTGAATTTGACGATACATGCTGTTGATTTGATCACGGTAGAGCTGTTCGTTTTGCCGCAGTTCGGCCAGCCGTTCGAGCTCCTGCTGTGCTTCGGCGGTTTCCGCTGTGAGGCGTTCACGTTCTTGCTCGAACTGCTGGCGCAATTCGGCCTCCCGGGCTTCTGTTTCCTGTAGAATTTCAGCTTTCTCGCGATTTGCCTCGGCCAGAATCTGTTCGGCGGTTTCCTGCGCCTGCCGCAGCTGCTGTTCTTTTTCTTCTAGCTGCTGCATAGTTTCGGAACGGTACGCTTCTATAGCAGCCTGAACCTGTTGTTCCTGTTGCGAACGGAACTCCTGGAGCTGCTGCTCCATCTCCTGACTGCTGATGCCTTCTGATTCGAGGCGCTGGCGCTCCTGCTGCAGTGCCACTGAAAGACTCTCCCGCAGCTGCTGCTCTTTCGCGGCAATTTCCGCCTCCATGTTCTCCTGGAGGGCCTGCCGTTCCTGCTCTATCGCCTGCAGGTCTTCACGAATTTGGGAAATCTCCTGTTCTTTGGCCTGGAGCTTCTGTTCCGATTCTTTTTTTACTTCCTCCAGGATTTTTCCTTCAGCCGTTGCGAATTGTCTGGATTCCACCCCGAGCTGCTCAATACGCTGGCCGAAGTAGTAGTTGGCTCCAAAAACTCCCGCGCCGATGAACAGGACGGCGAGTATATTGACTACCAGGGGGAATACCGCACCCTTTTTCTCTGGGCGGATTTTGGTGAATGCTTCCGAACTCCCGATACGATTACGGCGGGCGACTTCGTCGATCTGACTGACTATCTCTTGCCGCTCTTCTTCTGAAAACCCCTCGACCTCTACCGGGATTTCATCGTGTGGAGTGCCTTTTGGAGGTGTGTGTTGTGAGGGAGAGGTTGTGGCCACTTCTTTTCAACTCCTCTAACATGGATCATTTAAGTTTTCGACACATTCGGCTGAAAAGTTTAAGCGGCCGGCTGTAGTATCCGATTATTATTACTGATAGGAGTAGCGCAGCCAGGTGAGAATTCGAGCAAAGATCATTTTCGTCGTAGTACCAATATTAATGTCCTCGCTTATTATCACCGGAGTAGTGTCCTCTCTGTCGGCACGAAGCGGGATGACGCGAATCGCAATAGAGTTTCTCGGCTTCAAAGCCGATGAGCTGGAAAACTACGCCTATAGTCAGTGGAATCTGCTGGAACAGAACCGGTTGCAGGAAGACGAACGCTATCTCACTGTTGCCAAGAATGCGGTTTCCTCTTATGCGAGCTCGATCATCCGCAGTGAAACCGAGCTCATTCTGGCCCTGGATTCCGACGCACGGGTAGCGATGTCGACCTCCGAGGTCGAGCTCACGGTGGTCGAGAAGGCACGTCTCTACAGAAAAATACATCAGGGGGAAGAGGGCTGGGTAGATTTTACACTGGGCGGGGTACACCGAGTAGGGCAGTCGTTTCAGTTTGTTCCCTTTGATTGGTATGTTCTGGTAACCGAGAGCTCGGATGCCTTTTATCGCGAGGCGGATCAAATCATCATAAATACCGCCTATGTGCTGGGCGGTTCGATTCTCCTGTCATTAATCCTGCTTTTCTTCTTCTCCGGCTATCTTACCCGCCCCCTGCGTTCGGTGGTCGGCGGAATGCGGCACATTATCGAAACCAACGATCTTACGCACCGGGTACCGGTGGAGTACAACGATGAAATCGGACGGCTGGCCCACACCTTTAATCTAATGAGCGGCGAACTCGAACGGGCCTATAACCAGATAAAGGAATTCGCCTTCAAAGCCGTGTTGGCTCAGAAAAACGAGCACAAAGTCCGCAGTATTTTCCAAAAGTATGTGCCCAAAGACGTAATCGATACGATCTTTATGAATCCCGAAAAAATGCTGGTTGGCGACAACCGGGTAGTTGCGATTCTCTTTTCCGATATTCGCAGTTTTACCACAATTTCCGAGGGGTTTATGCCGGATGAACTGGTGAACGCGCTGAACAGGTATTTTGAACTGATGGTCGATATCATCATAAACCGCGGCGGGGTCATCGATAAGTATATCGGCGATGCCATTATGGCCTTTTTCGGGGCCCCGGTAAAACATGAGGATGATGCACTGCAAGCGGTCCTGGCAGCGGTCGAGATGCAGGATGCCCTGCAGGCGTTTAATGCCGAACAACAGAAATCCGGAAAACCGGAGTTCAAAACCGGAATCGGTATCAACTACGGAGTAGTTACGGTTGGAAATATCGGTTCGGAGAAGAAGATGGACTACACGATTATCGGGGATATGGTAAACCTCGGATCACGGCTGGAAGGGCTGACCAAACCTTATCATCAGAGTATTATCTTCTCTGAAAGTGTATACCGGAAGGTAAAAACCAAACTGTCCTGCCGCATGGTGGACAAAGTGGTGGTGAAAGGCAAAACCAAAGGTGAGAACATCTATACCGCGGTTAAAAGGCTCAGCCCGCGGCAGAAGAAGGCCTGGAACTTTCACCACACCGGCCTGAAACACTACTACCAGCGTGATTTCAATCAGGCACTCAAGTATTTTGCCGGTGTAAAGAAGCTGCTGCCGGACGACTATCTGGCTGAAATGTACATCGAACGCTGTCGAAAGTATATAAAAAGCCCGCCGCCGGCCGACTGGATCGGTGTCGAAGTTCTCACTTCGAAATAACACCAGAATCGTATTGCAATTATTGAACCTCCTTAATACACTTCTCTCAAGCGAATCTGCATAGAATATAAGGGGTTAGTATGTCTAAACAGAACGAAAAAGATTACAGTGTACCGTATTTGGGAGCCCGCAAGATTCCGTCTCCGATTAAGATGTCCACCCAGGATGGAGATATGTTCGCTAACTATGTAAGTGACGACGAGAAGATACTTTATCATATCGAAGGGGTGGTTGGTGAGGATCAGCAGGTCTGTTTCGAACCGCATGAACTGCTCGAGAAAGCCGGTCCCCGGGAAAAAATATACTTCAATCCAAAGCATGTGCACGCTGCCATTGTGACCTGCGGGGGACTTTGTCCCGGGTTAAATAACGTGATCAGGGCGGTGGTGCGCTGTCTGTGGTACCGCTACGGTATCTACAGAATCACCGGCATCCAGAACGGCTACCGGGGTTTTTTGCCGGAGACCGGATTCGAACCGATTGAACTGGACCCCGAAATAGTAGATGACATTCAGACCAAGGGTGGAACCATTCTGAAATCTGCCCGCGGGGGCGGAGACCGGGTCGAGGAGATTGCCGATGCCATCGAACGGATGAATATCAGTATGCTGTTTACTATCGGAGGCGACGGTACCCAGCGGGGTGCTCTTGAAGTTGCCGAAGAGCTGGAACGGCGCAAGTTGAATATTTCAATAATCGGTATTCCGAAAACTATCGACAACGATTTGAGCTTCATCCAGCGCTCCTTTGGATTCGATACCGCGGTTACCGAAGCGGTAAAGGCCGTATCGGCGGCCCACACAGAAGCCCACGATACAATCAACGGCATTGGACTGGTAAAGGTCATGGGCCGCGAATCGGGATTTATTGCTGCCCATACAGCCCTGGCCATGAGCGATGTGAACTTCTGTTTGATTCCGGAGAGTCCCTTCGATCTGGACGGCGAAAATGGTCTGTTCATACATCTGAAGCGGCGTCTGGAAGACCGTAATCATGCGGTTATTCTGGTGGCCGAAGGCGCCGGAGAAAATCTGACCAGTGACACCGGCGAAGAGGACCTATCAGGAAATAAACGGCTGCAGGACATCGGCTTCGTGCTCAAGGAAAAAATAAAAGAGTATTTTACGAAAGACGGCATGGAAGTGAATATCAAGTATATTGATCCGAGCTATATGATCCGCAGTGCCGCGGCTAATCCAAACGACTCTATCTACTGCTCACGCCTGGGAGCGAACGCGGTGCACGCAGCGGTTTCGGGAAAAACCAAAACGCTTATAAGTATGGTGCATGACAACTTTGTCCATGTGCCCATGCGGGTAGCCGTTTCTAAGCGTCGGCATGTTGATGTAGAAGGGAGCCTGTGGCGAGATGTGCTCGAGAATACCCGTCAGCCCATGAGTATGAAGAACCAGGTGTACATTAAATAGGCAGGGTATGATTATAATGAGAAATTTGTAACAATAATTCGCTAATTGATTTAATAAACACCTCTATTAATGGGTGCTACTTACAATATTATTTCTCAGAGCTATAAAAATTATATATTTATGTGAAAATAATTTCATGATGGTGTTGACTTTTTTTGTGATTTTTATTAAGTTACTGGAGAAAATTAATTTATGGTCTTGCCCATAAAATTTATGTTTCTATGTAACCATTGCCAGCCAGGGTGGTTTTCTCATTGAAGAGCATGGAAACTTTTTTTCATCGACCTCCTTTTTTTGTT
>JAASTM010000248.1 GCA_021767325.1 Spirochaetales bacterium | reverse complement strand
ATCGTCTACCTGCGCGACTATGCCATCCATCCCTGCATCGGCTGCGAACAGTGCCGCAAGGACAAAACCTGCACCAAGTTCTACGATGGGATGCATCTGCTGTATCCAAAGATCGAAGAGTGTCAGGGCTTAGTCACCGCGTCTCCCACCTACAACTATAACATTACCCCTTATATGAAGGCTTTCATCGACCGCTTATACCCCTATTTTGAGTTCACAAACCCTCGTCCGGGACCCTACAGGTGTCGGCTGGCCACAAAATACCGGGCCCTGGTAACCGTGGGAGTATGTGAGCAAAAAGAGGCCTCCGAACTCGGTGTCACCATGCCTGCGATGACCGATGCTTTTAAAGTGATGGGCTATGAATTGATTACCGAGCTGCCGATCACGCGCCATTTTTCCGTGGGTTCGGTGAAGAAAGACCCTGATTCGCTGGCAAAAGCCTACTCTGCAGGCGAGTCATTGGCGGAAGCACTCCACTCGAAAGGATAATCGCCGTCTGCGGTATTTCTTTTTGTGGCATGGTCCACTATTCTATAATCAAGAAACAAAGAGGAGAAAACAATGCGAAAATTCAGTTTTACTATAGGTCTCTTGTTATTAACCGCAACCCTGAGCTTCGGTCAATCGGCGGGAGGGGGACTCTCTTTCTTCTTTCCGGAATCCCTTCTGGATGGAAGCGGAAGCGTATCCAAGGAGGCCGGCCTCTCCACGAGTATTGGATTGGGCGAGTATCTCTCAGTGCCAATAGGATTTACCTATATTAAAGCATCCGGTTTCATGCCGTACGATAAAAGCGGCGAAGATGATTCACTCACCCAGATGGACGACACCATTTGGTACACCGCCGATACCTTCATTCCTTTTCTGCGTCTCCAAACCCATGTCCCCTTAGGGCCGGTCTACCTCGAAGCTTTCGGCGGCATCGCCGGCGCATGGATTGTCGCACCACAGACTTTCGATGGCGCAGTGGGCCGGTACTATGGAAGCGAGGCTTCGACATTCGACTACTATATCTTCGAAACCCTCGATACCGATGTCTCATTCGGGTTCGGCTACCAGCTCGGCGGCACGGTCGGCTTTCAAATCGATGCGATCAGCGTGGGCATCGATGCAGTCCTAACCGACATACGAGCCGAAACTACCCTCACCAGCGATAATTATTATGAGGTAGATATTGCTGGCGACACAGTTAATGCCGGCGCAAGTAGTTTCGAGAAAACTTTTACCTCGAGGCTCAGAGGAATCTCAATCGGCCTCAGCGGCGCATATTCTTTTTAGGCTCGGTCCAAAAGCGTAAGGAGGCGATCCTCAACAATTCTCAACAGAGCCGCTTGAAATTTCAAAATTTCGAGATAAATCCCTTATACCCGCTTCGCATAATAGTTCAAACTTGAGGTTTGATCGCTGAATGTTGGGCTCGGGGCTTACACCAACAGCGTTGAACTTTCCCAAAAGCATCTATACAATAATGTCCATAGCATAAGTAACCTTGATTGCCGAGCTGTTTGATAGTATTTTTCCCTGTGGAGGTATATTACATGAACGAAAATAAACGCAACGATCAGGAAAACAATAATCCAGATAAACAAAATCAGAACTGGAAGTTTCCGCAGGGCGGCTTCAATTTCAGCCGTTTCACGTGGATTATTGTAATCCTACTGCTCTTACTCCCGTTTTTTAATATCTTAATGATGCAACAAAAATCCAATGTGATCAGTTATACACAGTTCAAGGACCTGGTGCGCTCCGGAAATGTCTCCAAAGTGGAGATGACCCGGGACACCATTGAAGGGACCTTGAAGAGCCAGACAAACGTCGGCGGAACCAATATGCAGCAGTTTATCACCTACCTGCCGGCTACCGGAGACGAAGAACTACTGACGCTGCTGGAGCAGAACAATGTGACCATCGTAACCAACTCCGCCAACCAGCAGGGCTTCTGGGACATCTTCGCGAACCTGCTGCCGCTGCTGCTGTTCGTGTGGTTAGGGGTCATTATGTGGCGCAGCATGCGCTCCCGAGGGCAAAATATGTTCTCAGTCGGAGAGAACAAAGCCAAGCTGTACGACAAGACCAAGGTCAAAATGACCTTCGAGGATGTAGCGGGGTTAGAATCAGCAAAGGAAGAAATTCAGGACATCGTAGATTACCTGAAGAACCCGGACCGCTACAAGAAACTCGGCGCTCGGCCGAGCCGCGGAATCCTGCTGGTAGGCCCCCCGGGAACCGGTAAAACCCTCATAGCTAGGGCGGTGGCCGGCGAGGCGGACGTGCCCTTCTACAGCACCAGTGGTTCAGACTTCATGGAGATGTTCGTGGGTGTCGGGGCGGCGCGTGTGCGTAACATGTTCAACGACGCCAAGAAATCGGCCCCGAGCATCATTTTCATCGATGAGCTCGACTCCATCGGCCGGCATCGTGGTGCCGGACTGGGCGGCGGTCATGATGAGCGCGAACAGACCCTCAACCAGCTGCTGTCAGAAATGGTCGGCTTCGAACCGAATGAAAGCACCATCATCATCGCTGCCACCAACCGGCCCGATATTCTCGACCCGGCGCTGCGGCGGCCGGGACGCTTCGACCGGGAAATTGGTATAAGCCTGCCGTCGCTGAAGGACCGCGAGTTCATTCTATCGCTGCATGCCAAGAAAAAGCCGATGCACGAGTCGGTTGATCTCACCCGGGTAGCCCGTGGAACCCCCGGTTTTAGCGGTGCTGACCTGGAGAATCTGCTGAATGTGGCCGCTCAGATTGCGGCCCGCCGTAAAAAGGAGGCCATTGAAGAGGCCGACATAGAGGATGCCCGGGATACTGTCTTGATGGGCCTCAAACGAACCGGACTGACAATCACCGACGAAGAGAAGGAGATGATCGCCTACCACGAAGCCGGCCACACCCTGATAGCCCATGAGCTGCCGAATACCGACCCGATTCACAAGGTCACCATTGTTCCGCGCGGTCAGGCGATGGGAGTTACCCAGCAGCTACCGGCGGAGGAGCGCTACATCTATAAAAAAGAACAGCTGGAGGACCGCATTTCGGTATTGCTGGGCGGACGTGTAGCTGAGGATGCGGTGTATCAGACCGCAACCACAGGAGCCGAGAACGACCTTGACCAGGCCTCGAAGCTGGCCCGGCGTATGATTACCGCCTGGGGAATGAGCGAGGTGTTAGGAAACACCCATTTCCAGGATGAGAAGAGCAACGTATTTCTGGGTGAAGAGCTTACCCGCGGCAAGCAGTACAGTGAAGAGACGGCCAAAAAGATCGATGACGAGATAAAGTCGGTGATCGACCGCAGCTTCAAAAAGGCATCTACCATTTTGAAGGAGAAGCGCACAGCCCTTGATGAACTTGCGAAAGCACTGATTGATAAAGAAGAGATTACCGGTGAGGAAGTTGATCAAATTATTACCGCGGCCCTGAAGGGATAAATAACGGCCCGCAGAGGAGAGGTGTCAACCTTGCGGGCCGAAGTGGTGGAAAAACGGATCACCAATTAGGCTGCCTGAGGAGTATCAGGCAGCCATTTTTTTCGTCACGACCACTTGGACATGTCGAGCTCGTTTTCGCTCTTTGCCACGAGAGTAGTACCGGTCATGTCACCGGTGACGTTGATGGCGGTGCGGCCCATGTCGAGGATAGCATCGATTCCGAGAATCATTGCATAGGCGGCCGCTACAGCCGAACCCTCTTCGACCGGCAGCCCGATCGACTGCAGAACCATCATCAGCATGATAGCGCCGGCTCCGGGAACACCAGCGGTTCCGATGGAGGCCAATACAGCAGTGATGATGATAGTAATCTGCTGCGCAAAGTTGAGCGGAAGACCGATTGCAAAACCGATGAACATCGCACATACGGCCTGATAGATTGCCGTTCCGTCCATGTTGATGGTAGCACCGAGAGGCAGGGTGAAAGAGTATACATTCTTAGACACACCCATGTTCTCACGGGCGCAGCGCATGGTTACCGGCAGAGTACCGCTGCTAGAGCGGGTTACAAACGCGGTCACGATCGCCTCTTTTCCTCTAGAGAGGAACTTCCAGATGCTCAGTTTGTTGAGTGCCAACAGACCGCCGTAGACCAGCAGTACATGCACAACCAGACCGAGATATACACCCAGGGTTACGACACCCAGCGGTCCGGCAGCTTCAGCACCCTGCTGAGCGAACACAACTGCCAGCAGTGCGAATACACCGATGGGGGCATACTGCAGTACGCCGCGAACTACGATAAACATTACCTCGGCGGCACCGTCGAAAATCTTGTACAGGACATCGCCGGCGGCTTTGATGCGTTCATCTCCACTGAGCTTGAGGAAACTCAGGCTGATACCGAACACGATGGCGAAAAAGATGGTCGGCAGTACATCGCCGCTCACGATCGCCTGGAACGGATTGGTAGGAATAATGTTGGTCAGGGTGTCTTTAAGCGCCGGAGCCTCTACACTCTTACCGGCAGCACCAGCCACGCCGGTCAGTTCGAGACCCAGTCCGGGTTTGAAGAGGTTGGCCATGATAAGACCGACAGCAATAGCCAGGGCGGAAGTCAGCAGGTAGAAAAGAACGATTTTGATACCGACTTTTCCCAGTTCTGCAGGACTAATGCTGGCAGCACCAACGACCAGTGTAGTGAAAATAACCGGCATTACGATCATCTTCAGCAGCCGAACGAAAACGTCTCCGAGAGGAGCGACCCACATGATCGATTCCCCCGCGATGAGTCCAACGACAGCACCCAAAATCAAGCCGATCAGAATTCGAATCAACAGGTTTGATTTAAAGTACCAATCGAAGGCTCCCTTTTTTCCTTCTGCACTCATAAGTTTTTGCCTCCT
>JAASTM010000247.1 GCA_021767325.1 Spirochaetales bacterium | reverse complement strand
TTCGGCAAGCAGGCGCTGCCGGATATCATCAGATTCGTCAACACCCTTACATCTCTGTACCTCGAGAGTGCGAAAGTATATCTCCAGATTCAATCAACTACCAACCGGCCCCGCTACATCGGGGGGTTCTATTTCAAAGTCATCCATCTGTTCGACCCACACCTGCACTGCATTCCCTCGCTGCATGTGGAGATCGTCGGTCTGAACTACACCTTCATAAGCAGCTTGATAGATAAATATGCCCAATCACCGGCCGAATACCAGCGCGAGAAAGATTATCTCTGGCGGAAGGCTGTCCTGATTACCAACAGCATCCTGCTCATCAAACAGCACAGCGTGAGCTGCGTTGCCGCAGGCTTGTTCACCCTGACTGCGAACAACTTTCCCTTCGATGAAGAGAATGCGGAGCAGATAATCAATGCCCTGTTTACCGGCACCGGCAACACGCTCCCCGCCGGAGAGGAAATCCGCAGTTACATACGGAAACTCTATCAACATTTCCTGGAAGAGCATCGGAGCAAACCCAGCTCCCAGGTACTGGTGGATTTTCTAAAAGCCTATCCGCGGAAAAAGCAGGATCAACTGCACGACCCCGTGTTTACCGACAGCACCTATACCCGCCGCTGACAACAAAAAAGACCCCCGCACGCAGATTGCATGCAGGGGTCAGGAGTGTGTGAATATAGAGGTTTAGGCAGCGTATCCTGCTCTAAGCACTTTCTCGTTGACCGGATTGAACTTCCGGTTCCGGGCAGAGACCGCTTCGTCGAGGGCGGCAATCGCCGAATCGAGGGAAGCGAGCTCGGGCTTGTGTTTCAACAGCTTGCCGATGACCGCCATGTTGGCGGAGCGGCTCGATCCGTTTTCTTCGGATATGTCGTTGGCGGCAATGTCCACTACGGTGATATCGGTGCGGCTCGGCTTTTCGTCGATCAGCGAGCTGTTGTAAATCAGCAGGCCGCCGGGTTTCACCCGCGGCTCGAACTTGATCAGCGAAGGGGTGTTCAGCACAATAGCGATGTCCGGGTGGAAGACCACCGGCGAGGCTACCTCTTCATCCGAAATAATCACCTGACAGTTGGCGGTACCACCACGCATCTCCGCACCGTAGGAAGGGATATGCGACACGTACTTACCTTCGCGCATGCCGGCAATACACAGCAGTTTTCCCGACAGCAGCACGCCCTGACCGCCGAATCCAGCAAATATAATTTTTTCAGTCATATCTTTCGCTCCTTTTGTCCTTATTCAGTGTCCGGTTCTACCGGTCTCGGAAGTTACCCAGCGGATAGTACGGTACCATGGTATCTTTCACGAATTCGGCACCGGTTCGCGGATCTACACCCCAGTTGGTCGGACACATCGAAAGAATCTCGACAAAAGAGTATCCTTTTCCCTCTACCTGGTTCTGAAGGGCCTTTTTCACAGCCTTCTTGGTCTTGATGATATTTTTCACATCGTGAACCGAGGTCCGTTCGATAAAGGCCGGCCGCTCGAGAGTGGCGACCATCTCACAGGCCCGGATCGGGTAACCCACATCCATAACATCCCGTCCGTAAGGCGAGGTCTTGGTGACCTGCTTCTCCATTGTGGTCGGGGCCATCTGGCCGCCGGTCATTCCGTAAATTGCGTTGTTCACGAAGATGACGGTGATGTTCTCGCCGCGGTTGGCGGCATGGATGGTTTCGGCAGTACCGATAGCCAGCAGGTCACCGTCTCCCTGGTAGGAGATGACGACATTGTCGGGATGCACCCGCTTCAGGCCGGTAGCCACCGCCGGAGCGCGTCCGTGGGCCGCTTCGCAGCCATCCACGTCAATGTAGTTGTAGGCTAACACCGAACACCCGACCGGAGCGACCAAGACAGCCCTGTCCTGCACTCCCAGCTCATCCAGCGATTCGGCGATCAGTTTGTGGACTATACCGTGGCCGCAGCCCGGACAGTAGTGAGTTTTTACATCCCGGAGGGCTTCCGGTTTTTCATAAATATATTCGTAGTTTGCACCCTTACTTTCCATAGCTCTTTACCCTCCTCACGATTTCATCAATATCGGGCAGCATACCGGCGGTCCGGCCGTAGAAATCGATAGTATCATTACCGTTCAATGCGAGTTTTACGTCTTCCAGCATCTGGCCGGCGCTCATTTCAACGGTGAGAATCTTCTTTTTGCCCTCGGCGGCCTTCTGCAGCTCCTTGGTCGGGAAGGGCCACAGGGTAATCGGACGGAACATTCCGACCTTCAGCCCCTCTTTGCGCAGACTGCGCAGGGCCGAGCGGCAGATCCTCGATGAGGTGCCGTAGGCCACCAGCAGATACTCTGCGTCGTCGGTCATGTACGATTCCGACATGGTTTCGTTCTCTTCAATCTCTTTGTAGACATCCTGCAGCTCGTTATTCAGCTGCTCGAGTGCATCTTCCGGGTTCAAACGCAGAGAAGCAATTATATTGGGGTCCCGGTTTTTCGCTCCCGAGAGGGCCCAAGGTTTTTCGAATTTCATGTTCGAAGGCTGCGGCAGAGAAACGCCTTCGGCCATCTGACCGAGGAAGCCGTCGCCCATCATCATTACTACCACCCGGTATTTGTCGGCGATATCGAAGGCCTTGATCGTAAGATCGGCCAGCTCCTGTACCGTCGCCGGTCCCAGGGCAACTGTGCGATAGTCACCGTTTCCGCCGCCCCGGGTACCCTGGAAGTAGTCGCCCTGTGCACCGGCAATATTACCGAGTCCGGGACCACCGCGCATCATGTTTACCACCACTGCCGGCAGGCGAGCTCCGGACAAGTAGGAAATACCTTCCTGCTTGAGGCTGATCCCGGGGGAAGACGAGGAGGTCATCACACGGGCACCGGCGGCCGATGCGCCGAACACCATATTGATAGCGGCAATTTCACTCTCCGCCTGGAGGAAGGTTCCCTCGACCTGCGGGAGCCGCTGCGACATGTAGGCGGGAATTTCGTTTTGCGGTGTAATAGGATAGCCAAAATAATAGCGGCATCCGGCAATTATCGCCGCTTCGCCGATTACTTCGTTTCCCTTCATTAAAGTTTTTTCACTCATACAAACTCTCCCTATACGTACTGCACTACTTTGATTACCATATCCGGACACATCATCGCGCAGAACTTGCAGGCGATACATGCATCGTCATCTATACAGGTTGCGTACGAAACGCCCTGCTTGTTAAAGTCTTCCGACATCTTCAGGATATTCTTTGGACATACATCGATGCACAAAGTACACCCTTTACATTTTTCCTTATCGATTTCAGGCTTTCCACGTGCCAAGGCTTTCCTCTCCTTTGTATATTAGTGTTGAAAGTTTAATATATTATACAATGTTTAGTAAAATAAAACAAACTCTTTTTGGGGGTTTTTCGGCCATTTTTAGGGGTTTTTTGGCCCTAAATTTACTCCATTTTGCATGATTGGCGAAACCGGACGGCTCTGATATGATTCTTTTTAAGCATATGGAGTAGCGATGCCGAGGAGCGAAAATGAAATTTCTTGACTATCTGCAGGATCATATCGTGCTGTTTGACGGTGCAATGGGCACTGAGATACACAAACTCAGTATTCAGGATAGTGAATGGGGCGGATATGCCGGCTGCAACGAAATGCTCACCCTCTCGGCACCGGAGAAAATCGCCGGCATCCACCGGGCCTACCTGCAGGCCGGCGCCAACGTCATCGAAACCAACACCTTCGGGGCCAACCGCATTGTTCTGGCCGAGTACGGGCTCCAGGAGCGGACCGAAGAGATCAACGCCGCTGCCGCCCGGCTGGCAGTGCGGGAACGCGACCGTTATGTCGGCGCAGGGCCCCGTTCGGCGGCCCCCGCGGATAGCTATCCTGTGTTCGTCGCCGGCAGTCTGGGACCCGGCAGCAAGCTGCCCAGCCTCGGACAGAGCGATTTCGACACTGTGCACACTTCATACTACCAGCAGGCCGTAGGCTTGATAAAGGGCGGAGTAGATCTGTTCATTATCGAAACCTCACAGGATCTGCTGCAGGTCAAGGCTGCAATCCTGGCGGTAAAGGATGCAATGGCCGACAGCCGGACACAGCTGCCGCTGATTGTTTCGGTCACCGTCGAGAACAACGGCTCGCTGCTGGTCGGTTCGGATATAAATGCGGTGACATCGGCCCTGCTGCCGATGGATATAGATGTCCTCGGCATCAACTGCGCCACCGGCCCGCAAGAGATGCGTCCGCATATCCAAGAGCTGAGCCGCCAGTTTCCCGGGCCGATCTTCTGCATGCCGAACGCCGGTTTCCCGGAGCACAAAGACGGAGAGCTCGTGTACTCACTCGCCCCGCAGTCCTTTGCCGACCTGCTGACCTCCTTCGTCAGCGATTTCGGGGTGGATGTAATCGGCGGCTGCTGCGGTACCGGACCGAATTTCATCCGCGAACTGAGAACCCGGATTCCCCGGCTTGTAAAAGCCCGTCGATCGATCCAGCAGGAGGATGAGAACAGCGCCCGCTGGACCGAGTCGGCCTTGACCTCTCTGTACAGCCGCAAGGAGCTGGACCAGGAGCCGCCGCCCTTTTTCATCGGAGAGCGCACCAATACCAACGGCAGCAAGAAGTTCAGGACCCATCTCCTGGAGGATGACTGGAACAGCATGGTTGCCATGGGAAAATCCCAGCAGAAAACCGGCGCTCACGCCCTGGATGTCTGTGTAGCCTACACCGGACGGGATGAACAGCGTGACATGAACGAACTGGTGAGCCGCCTGCGCACCAATGTGGACCTTCCCCTGGTCATCGACTCCACCACGCCGCATGTCATCGAGTCGGCCCTCAAGCTGCTCGGCGGCCGGGCCCTGATCAACTCCGTCAATCTC
>JAASTM010000246.1 GCA_021767325.1 Spirochaetales bacterium | reverse complement strand
TTGCAGTGCGTCTCAGAATAACTCGGTAGTTTGTTACGTCTTTTTAGAAAAAGATTTGACAAACATTTGGCGACGAAATATAATTCGAAGTGCTTACGGTTGTGCATTCTTGTAAGTAAAAAGGAGTTTATAAATGAGACAAGGCAGCCTGCATTTTGTGTGTCTTCTGATGCTTCTCCTGCTTCTTACGCCAACGCTGCTAGTTGCCGATGAGAAGACGCTAAACCTTGAATCGAGAATATTGGAGACATTCGACCCTGATACAAGAACTACAGACTGGCTCATTCGCGGCAGTAAGTTCGTAACTGAGGGTTTTCCGAAAAAGGCGTATGCTCAGACTTGGCCTGAAGCACTATTCGGGCTTAATCCGGAGCAGGTAAATCGGGAAGTTTTAGGAGCACATTTCAAGTTCAACCGCCAGGGATACAACAACGTCGAATTCATACCCGTCAGAGAAGGTGAGGACGGGGAGCTGGAACACAATCCAATCTCTATACCGGGCCGTGCTCGGCAGATAGACCTATGGGTCTGGGGTTCTGATTTCGATTATTACCTTGAAGTACACCTCCGTGATTTCCAGGGTGTAGTGCATACACTGTTTTTAGGAAACCTCAACTATACGGGATGGAAAAACCTGCGGGCCGAGATACCCGGTTATATTCGCCAATCTCAGCAGTACGCACCGTATCTGGCGGGGCTGCAGCTGGAAAAAATTGTGTTGTGGACTAAACCGACTGAACGCGTGCACAACTGCTATGTGTATCTCGATCAAATAAAAGTACTGACCGATATCTTTATTTCTCGGTTCGACGGTGATCAATTGGCCCAGCCGGAGCGAGTCCAAGAGATATGGGAATCGGAAGGGGAGTAAATAGATGACAGCACGTAAGAGCATAATTCTACTTTTCGTTTTACTTTTTGTGAGTTCTATGACTCTTTTTGCCCAGCTTGAAGATGTCGGAGAACCGGAACCAGAACAGCTCGGTGTAGACGCGGCCCAGCAGAAGCTGCGGACCGTATCAATTTCTAAATTCGAAGACGCCGGTTTCTGGGATGCGGAGATGCCGCTCGAGCAGGGCATTGTCACCATACGGACGCTGCAGGGCGCTCCGATGGACAAAGAGGCATTAGAGGGAGAAGAAGAAGCCGGAATACAGCTTGATGACGAGAATGTGCTCGGTGTCAAAATCGAGTTCTTCAAGCGGGGCATGCATCAGGTTTCAGTTCATCCTTCCCGCCCGCTGCCGATCGAGGGGATCACCAAGACCCTGTCTATGTGGGTTGTCGGACGTAACTCTCCTCACCTGCTGAAAGTCCTGATCCGCGACCAGTTCGGCAATACCGGTGAAGTTACCATGGGTGAATTGAACTTTACCGGATGGAAGAAGATGGTTGCCACGGTTCCCACTCACATCAAACAGCGGGATTACCACTACGCGAATAAAATGGGAATCCAGATCGAGGGTTTTCGGATTGATATGGATCCTGAAGAGACGTTCGGAACCTATTACATCTATTTTGACGGGCTGCGTGCAACTACCGATCTGTTTGCTGAAGAGAGCCGTGACGTCGACGATATGAATGACAACTGGTAAACCAACCTTCTTTCGGAACAGATCGAATGATCAAAGTTAACTATGGGGGCCTCTATCGGAGGCCCTTTTTTTGTTTTCTACTACCATCGCTGTTTCTCGCGTTTTTTACACTGCTCCCGGCAGCTCCGCAGGTAGAGGCGGAAGAGCTCAGACTGGAGGTGTTCAGTCCGGCAGCCCACTACGCACATACCGAACGGGAGAATGTGCGGGTGTACCACGGGCGGCGGTATCAGGGGCTTCAATACCGCGGCCGGCGGGTGTATCTGCAGCAGGCGGGAAGTTCGGATTCCTCCGGCGAGCTCTACCGCGGAAGTGTCTATCTGATCAAAACCCTTACCCGGGACGCGGTGCGAATGCTCCAGCCGGTCGACAGAGAGATTTCGGTAAAGTGTCGAGTATCCCACCAGGGATTTACCCCTGTAGAAGGTTCCGACCTCCCGATACGGACCGGATTTCCGGTGCTGGCCAAGGGGGATGTCTCGGCGGGAGACACCTGGAAGGCAGAGGGTAGTGATTCTGTTTACCTGGAAGACGGCACCCTGATTACACAGCCGTTTCAATGTACATATACCTACCGTGAGACCGGTATATATATGGAGCGTCCGGCCCAGATAATCGATTTTTCTTACACCTTTGCCAAAGCCGATCCTTACGGGCAGCGACCCAGGGCCCTGCGGGGTACAAGTTCCGGTGAAATTGCCCTGTTTACCGATCAAAGGGGCGGCTATTTTATCAAGGAGAGGCTCACCCGGCACTACCTTGAAAACGGCACGCCGGTTAGCCGGGAGGAGGGCTTTCGGCTGACCTGGGGGCGCGGCATCACCATTGGCGAAATCGAGTCACTCCAACGCACTATGATCGCCTCCCTCCAGGCTGAGGAGAACGGAAAACCACCGGGCGGACAGCCACCGGGCAGCCGGCCGGATCGGGTAGATAAGCCGGGGCGGTCGGGGCGACCTGAAGAGGCGCCGGGATCGACCGGAGACCCCGAAGCTACTGAAGATGAACCGATAGAGGTCGAACGGACCACAGAGGGAATAAAACTCAACCTTCCGCGAATACATTTTGTTCCCGATCAGGCCAAAATTCTTCCACGCGAGAAAGACAGGCTCGATAAATTGGCCGCTATGCTGAAAAAGGTTCCCGATGCGTCTTTTATGGTCAAAGGGCACACCGCCGATGTCGGTACAAAGGAGAGTCAGTACGACCTGTCGGTAGAAAGGGCCCGCACCATCATAGAGGAGATGGTAGCCCGCGGTCTGGAGCCATCGCGATTCGTATATCAGGGACTGGGCGGTGACCAGCCGGTAGCTCCTAATGACACCGAAGAGGGGCGTGCCCGTAACCGGCGGGTAGAGGTAATAATCCTCAACCAGTGAGGGTGTGCCGCCCCGGCGCGGGGCCTGCTTACGGAAAAAGCCGTGTGAAGTTCTCAGCGACTATCCGAATCAACTCTTCGACCTCGATATTGTGGAGTTCGGCGAGCTGATAATACACAAACCCGACATGCCCCGGATGGTTTGTTTTGCCCCGCACCTTCTGCGGACTGAGGAAGGGGCTGTCTGTCTCTGCTAAGAGGCGATCGAGCGGCACATCTCTGGCAGCATTACGTAACTCTTCACTTTTTTTATACGTAAGATTGCCGGCAAACGAAATATAAAGCCCGGCATCCAAAAACTCCCGGGCTGCTGCCGCATCTGAAGAGAAACAGTGCATTATACCGCCGGCCTCCGGCGGCGTGCTGCGTAGAACCTCTACCACCTCGCGGTCGGCCTCGCGGTTATGGATGATTATCGGCAGCCGGTGCATGTTGGCCAGTTCGATCTGCCGCCGCATGAGTTCCCGCTGGCGTTCAACCGTTCCGTAGTTCCAGTACAGATCGATTCCGATTTCGCCTATGGCGGATATAGGGAAACTCTCCACGTCATGCCGCAGTATCGCGAGCCTATCCGCGAGGTTCTCATGCTCCGCTTCGGAGGGGTAGAGTCCGGCCGCTATCTTGATATCGGGAAACTTTTCCGACACCCATGTGCGGTTACACGTATCTCCAGCTTCGATTCCAATATCAATCCCGCCGATCATTCCCAGCTCCAGCGCCCGGGTCAGGAGCGTATCCGGCTCGAGGTCCTTTTTCCGCATCATCGCGGTATGGAAATGGGAATCAATCATCCCGGGCAACAGTTCGAAATGCGGTTCCGTGCTTTTGTGTTTCGCGCTCATCTTCTCTCCAGCCCGCTCAAAGTAGTTTGAGGTTTGATAGCATTATTTCGAGCTTTCATCAATGCCGCCTCAATAATTTTAGGGCAGGCGGCCGCCGCCTGAAGCTACCTGACACAATTTTAAACCCATTCCCTTCAACTAGTTGACGCGGCCCCGACACACAGGTACTATACTATTCGTCTGCCGGGGTGGTGGAATTGGTAGACACAGGGGACTTAAAATCCCCTGGCCATAACATGGCCGTGTGGGTTCAAGTCCCATCCCCGGCAAAATGACAATCAGTATACATATAAAAGTGGGACTTGAATCTTGATCCCATCCCCGGCAAAATAGCACGCATTCGGGCTCCAGAAAACTGGGGCTTTTTTTATATCAAAAAATTTGGCATATTACACATATACATACCAACTAAATTAAATTGAAGCATTTGGAGAATAAATTTGGAAAGATTGAACGGACAGCAACGGAGTTATTTGAGTAAACAGGCACAGGAACTCAATCCCATTGTATATATTGGTAAAAACGGTCTCCGGGAGGGCGTAATTGCCTCGCTGGATAAAGCTCTGGCGGACCACGAGCTGGTGAAGGTGAGATTCATCGATTTCAAGGATGACAGGAATGAAATATCTCGTGCGCTGGAGGAAGCCACCCATTCGTTATTAGTCAGGGTTATCGGCAATGTCGGCATATTCTTCCGGCCCGCCCGAAATCCGGAGAAACGAGTGTATACCCTCCCGGATTGATCAGTTCTTTTATTCTCGCGGAAACAAAATACCGAAAACCCGGTCGACCTCCCGTAGCTCCTCAATAAACTTTGTTCGCTGACCGGCGCTCACCAACCCGTTCTGCTGAGCGGTGTAGAACTCATCTGCCAGGTATTCGATCGCCTCGATCGCACCCGGTGTATCCAGGTCGTCGTTCATTTTGGTGGTGAAGAGCAGCGGAACCTCTTCAATCAGTTTCTCTACCGAGTGCTCGTTCCCCGGCCGGTAGGTTTTGTGTCCTCTGGCCGGTGTGTCCGGGTTGTGATCGCGGGCTGCATTGTTTTGAATTGCGTCTATCG
>JAASTM010000245.1 GCA_021767325.1 Spirochaetales bacterium | reverse complement strand
TAAAAAGGGCGTAATTAAACTGGACGATCTGAATATGCAAGACCGGTATAAAGCCGGCGCTGCATATGCAAACTCAAAACTGGCAACAATGCTCTATACAATAGAACTGGCGAAAAGAACCCGGGACAAAGGGATAACCGTCAACGCCCTACATCCAGGGGTCCTGGCTACCAGTGCCTTTCGCGATTATCCCGATTTTATCATGAACATCATGAAGCTCTTTATGGAAAAACCCCAAAGAGGCGGAGAGAGAATATCCTATCTGGCGGTATCCGATGAGGTGAAGGCGAACTCGGGAAGGTATTTCTATAAAACTGAGCCGGGCGAGCTTGTCATCACTAAGTCTGAATATGGCAAAACCGAAGGACTATTACAATATGCCGCGGAGGTCACCGGCATCGGCAGAGAAAGGGTATAGGCGATGAGTATAGAGACACATGCAATCTCGACTCGGGGATTGACCAAGCGCTTTGGTCGGGACGTTCTTGCGGTAGACGGTATAGATCTCTCAATCCCCGCCAACACCATGTATGCCCTGCTGGGCCCGAACGGGGCGGGAAAAACAACTACTATTTCCATGCTCACCACCTTGATAACACCAAGCTCCGGAGATGCGCGAATCACAGGATATGATGTGGTCCGGCAGGCTGGGAAGGTCCGCCGGCGGATCGGAGTCACCTTTCAGGAAATTGTCCTTGACCCTGATCTCTCGGGACGCGAGTCGCTGGATTTTCATGCACGGCTCTACGGCATCGGAAAAACTGAGCGGCTGAAGAAAATCGACGAGTTACTAAATCTGGTTGAACTGGTAGAGGTCGCTGACCGCCGCACCGGCACTTACTCGGGCGGAATGAAGCGGCGCCTCGAATTGGCCCGCGGATTGATCACCAATCCGGAGGTTCTCTTTTTGGATGAGCCGACCCAGGGCTTGGATCCCCAGAACCGGGCCAAGCTCTGGGAGTATATTCAAAATTTAAAGGCCACTACGAACATGACCTTGCTTTTAACCACCCATTATATGGAAGAAGCCGAAGCCCTTGCGGACCGGATCGGGATCATGGACAACGGGAAAATTATTGTGGAGGGAACACCGCGCGAACTGATCGACCAAATGGGCGCCGACAGCATGAGAATCGTCGGCAACGGCAGGCTCGATGCATACCTGACACATATCAGGGCGTTGCCATTTGTGAAGAGTGTCCATGCTTCAGGAGACGTCATTCAGATTGGCCTGGATTCGGGCAATCGCCGTCTGGCAGCAATCGTTGAAGCGGCGGGGAAAAGTGGGTTTTTGATTGAGGATATTTCAGTGGCAAAACCGTCTCTCGGAGATGTCTTTCTGAAATATACCGGACATCAACTGCGAGATACATGAGGGAGAGAGAAATGGATGCAACGATATTACTATGGCAAAAGCAGATGAAAAAACATGGGTACATCCCGAAGAGATCGTAGGGATGCTCATTCAGCCGATCCTGTGGGTGGTGCTGTTTGGAGTGGGAATGCGCAGCATGGTAGAAGCAGGCGCAGCCGGAGATGGAGATGGGGATCGTCAAAGAGTACCTGGCGGCACCAATTTTCCGTCTGAGCATCTTATCCGGCAATGTCGTCAGCATTGTAACCAAGGTACTCATCCAATCCGTCATCATACTGTTCGTCGGTCTGATCATGGGAGCCGAATTAAGCGGTAATCCCCTGGGCTGGCTGGCGGGGCTACTGTTGATTATGTGCTACGGGATAGGGTTTTCAGGAATCGCCTTGGCGGCAGCCTCTTCTATCGATAGCTCGGCAGGTTACCATATGATGATTTTTCTGCTGCAACTGCCCCTGCTCTTCTTGAATAACTCGCTTTACCCCCTGGCAGCCCTACCTGCCTGGATGCGCATCGGCGCCTTTGCCAACCCTACAACCTATGTGGTAAGCGGTCTGCGTCAGACCACTTTGGGGCCGGTGGCGACAATCGGGACGAATGCACATATTCCGCTGTGGCTCTGCATTGCTATTGCCGCAGGATTCGCAGTCCTGGGGATGAGTATTGCCCTAAGCGCATTCCGCACAGCGATCAAATAACCACCGAGAACTGTGCGGATACATATTTGCAAACCGGGGCGGCTCACCTCCGACCTTGTAGATGTCTGGGTTACATACGATTGAGATGCTGACTTTGTGTATAATTCATACCCGTTATAGAGGATTGTGGGTGGTCCCAGAAAATTCAGTTTCGCTGACGAAGGTTCCGGCCCACAATTCACTATACTTAAACATTAGTAATACAGTAATCATGAGCCAACCGTGCGGAGAGGTAACCTTTATGATAGTAGGAATACATTCGGGGAGGAGGGGCAAGATTTCTGAAAGCGCTCTGCGATATGTATTGGAACCCACTGGAAAAGAGTACAAAGTCTTTGCGTTTACAGATTTATCCCTTGAAACCTGTGATGCATGCCTGGGATGTCTGAGTACACAATAATGGGCAGTGGCACCTATTCCGGTGCCTGAAGCTTAGAAAAGAGCCAGGGCACGAGCTCGGCAACCGTCGGGTGCGGAAGGACCGTTTCCTGAATTTTGGTATAGGGGAGATCGGCCTGCATTGCCAGAGCGAGTATACCGATTATTTCGTCTCCGCCGACACCGAATACAGCTGCTCCGAGAATACGCTTGGATTTCTCCTCCACCACGACCTTCATGATTCCCTTCGTCTCCGCCTTCTCCTGTGCACGGCTTACCGAGCTCATCTGCATGCTTCCCACCAGGTAGTCGTATCCCTGCTGCTTGGCTTCCGTTTCGCTCAAGCCAACCCGTGCAAGCGGCGGATCGATATACATCGAATAGATGACATGCCGGTCGGATACCCGTCGTCCTCCCCCCCGGAAATAGTGGTCGAGAAAGATCTGGCCGTCGTGCACGGAGGTGTGGGTAAACGCTCCCTTGCCGTTGACATCTCCAAGGGCATAGATGTGCTGCGTGCTCGTTCGGCAGTACTCATCCACCGTTATGTGGCCGCGCTCGCTTGTCTCCACCCCCGCAGCCGGCAGATCGAGGCTGTCGGAGTTCGGCACTCTTCCGACGGCGAAGAGTATGTGGCTGCCCACGGCTTCCTCGGCGCGCCCCTCGCGTTCATAATGGAGCCTTACCCCAGCCTCGACGCGCTCGACCGACTGTATTGTACTTCCGAGCTCGAAGCGGACTCCCTCGCCTTCCATGATCTGCCGCGCGATATCGCCGATTTCAGGATCTTCGCGAAAGATTATCCGCTCACCCTTCTCAAAAACGGTGACCTCACTGCCAAAGCGCCGTAACGCCTGCCCGAACTCCATGCCGATATATGAGCCTCCCATGATCAAAAGGTGGTCGGGCAGCTCTTTCAGATCGAGGACACCACGATTATCCAACCAGGGAACACTCTCAATACCGGGAAAATTCGGGGTCCGTGCGCGCGCGCCGGTATGGATAAGAATGGTTTTTCCTTCGATCCGCGTCTCTCCAATGGCCACGGTGTGCTCATCGACAAAATGGGCCCAACCGGGGTAAAAGTCGGTGACCTCTTCCAGCCATGATTGAAAACCGGTGGTGGCAGAGTTTCGGATTTCATTTACTCTTTCCATCACACGAGAAAAATTGATTATTGTTTCGCCTGTATTCACCCCGAAATCGGTTCCCCTGGAAGCCATATGAGCCGCCCGGGCGCTGGCCACCATGGTTTTGGTCGGCGTACAGCCCCAGTTGACACAGGTACCGCCGACCCTATCACCTTCTATCACGGCTATCGAGAGCTTATTTTCCAGCAACTCCGGGAGGATGGTTCCCGTCGCCTGCCCGGTTCCTATGATAATCACATCGTAACTTTTCATCTTTATACCTCCATCTTTTTCATTAGCCGGGTTCGTGTGCGCCGACATGATCGGTTTCTGCCTTTAATTCTCATGGAAAATATTTCCCGTTTCAATACATGCGGCGACCGATACACGTCCCCCTCTACAATGCACTCACCTTTTTTTGACAACCGGAATCTCAAAGACTACCCTGGAAAATAAGAGGTTACCTTAACCATGAAATCTATGCGCACATTTCTTGTTTATCTCCCATATCTGGGCCGAGAGTTTCTCCAGCCGGTCAATTACCTCATTGCCGCCGGCATTGGGCTGCTTATACTTACGCTGCAGGGCAGCTCGCCCTTCGCTTCCATTGTTCCCTACCTCGTGCCTGTTTTCGTGCAGGCCCTCTCCAAGTCATACGTCAAGTTCTCCGGACGTCACAGGGACATGCTCCTCTCCCTCCCCGAGCGGCGCAGTGATCCCGCATTCTTGTTAGACTCCGATGGAACAATACTTCTGGCCGCCGGAAAGACGAAGGCGGAGTTTCGTGAACGGGGTATCGGCCACCTCGCCGACCTGTTCGACCGGGAGGGCCAGGCCCGGGTAATGCGCTGCGTTGAAGAGGGCGACGAGGAGTGTGGCCCAGTCGAGTGCTATTCCCCGCCCTACGACAAATGGTACGAGGTAAAAACGGGTAAGAGCGAGGACTGTTACACCATTCTCGTCTGGCTTGAGGATGTAAGCCAGCGGCGGCAGCTCGACGAGAAGCTTTCGAAAATCAGGGACTTCAGCGACGATCTGATGAGCGACCTCTCGGAGCTGGTTGAGGATGACACCAGTTTTGACCGCCTCGCCGGTCTCATGCTCAACCTCGGCTACCAGGGGGTCTTTATAGCCGCCGCAACGGAAGAGGGGCTCGAGGGACGGATCTACAAGCGGTCCGGTAAAGAAAGGGTCTTGCCCGGTGACAGCAGCCGGCAGGACCCTGCGGCGAGCACAGACGGAGTGAAGATATCCGGTTCTGTGCACATATCGAATGACTCCGAGGCTCCAATCTGGCTCTCC
>JAASTM010000244.1 GCA_021767325.1 Spirochaetales bacterium | reverse complement strand
GTTTCATATATCCATCTCCTAACCGAACTTGTCGTAATAGATGAGTTCATCGGGGATGCCCTTCTCCGATAGAACCTTTACACAGGCATCGATCATACCGGGGCTGCCGCACAGATACGCCTCGGTATTTTCCCCGGACTCCATGTGTTTAGCCACGACATCGGTAATCAGACCTGTTTCACCTTCCCACTGGTCATCCTCCTCGGGATTACTGAGTGCAGGGATGAACTGGAAGTTGGGCAGTTCCTCCTCCAAACGCCGCATTTCCTCGACCAGGAAGAGATCTTTTTTCGAGCGGGCGCCGAAAAAGTAGCGGGTGCGGCGGTTGATACCCTTCTCGGCCATGCTCAGCAGAATCGATTTGATCGGGGCCATTCCCGAACCGCCGGCAATGCATACGATCTCACGCTCGGTCTCCCGCAGGAAGAAATCGCCGTAGGGACCGTTGAATATAACCTCGTCACCCTCTTTCATATAGTTGTGCACGTAGGTTGTCGCAATACCGTTGGGTACCAGCCGAATTTCCAGCTCGACATGCTTGGTATCACTCGGATTCGAGGCGACCGAGTAGGCCCGGTATACCGGTTCATCGGTCAGCTCGTATTCCGGTATGCGCAGCTGTACGAACTGCCCCGGCACCATATTGATCTCGGGTGGATCCACCACCTCCAGGGTCACTTCCTTTATATCGTGAGTGAGATCCCGTATCCGGGTCACCTTGGACTGAAACTCTTTTACATTGAAGAGTTCCTCCGGTATCTCGATCGACATGTCGTTCTTGACTTTCAGCTGACAGGAGAGCCTGACATTGTTCTGCTGCTCCTCCTCCGACAGCCAGGGCAGTTCGGTGGGCAGGTACTGACCGGCCCCATCTTTGACTGTCACTTTACAGAGCCCGCAGGAACCCCGGCCGCCGCAGGCGGATGGTATAAAAATCTCCTGTTCCATCAGCGTGCCCAGCAGCGGCTTGCCGCCTTTTACTTCGTATTCGTGATCTCCGTTTATTGTAATCTTGACTTCGCCGTAATTTCCAATTGTCGCATCGGCAATCACCATCAGGATCGCCAGAAAGGCGGAGATGCCCGAAACCGCGCCGACGCTTATCATTAATGCGGAAAACATGATTCCTCCTAGTTAATTTGCAGCATTCCGGAAAAGCCCATAAAGGCCAATGCCATCATGCCGGTGATGATCAGAGTGATTCCGGCACCTTCGAGGCCGTGGGGGATCCGCGCTCGTTTCAGTTTCTGGCGGATACCGGCCATTGCGAGAATAGCCAAAAACCAGCCGATTCCGCTGCCCAGTCCGAAGGTAATCGATTCGACAAAGCTGTATTCACGAATGACCATGAACAGACTGACACCGAGAATTGCGCAGTTCACCGTAATGAGCGGTAGAAAGATTCCCAGGGCCGCATACAAGACTTCAGAGACCCGTTCGATTATCATTTCCACCAGTTGCACAAAAGCGGCTATCACGATGATGAAGACGATAAACCGCAGATATTCCAGACCGAGGGGCTGTAAAATCTTATAATACACCACCCAGTTTAACATACTGGTACTGGTCATCACGAAGATCACCGCCACACCCAGTCCGAAGGATGTTTTCAGCTCCCGCGAGACAGACAGGAAGGAGCACATGCCGAGATAGTTCGACAGCAGGATATTATTGGTAAAAACCGCCGCAAAAAATATTGCTATTGGGTATACACTTTCGCTCATTTGGCTGCCTCCTCTTCTTCTTTAAGTATCAGGCCCTTTACCACCCAGACGAAAATGGCCAGCATGAAAAACGCGCCCGGGGGCATTACCATAATCGACCAATTGGTCCACCAGTCGCCGAGGACGGTTATCCCCCACAGTTCGCCGGTTCCGAGGAGCTCTCGGAAAAAGGCAATTACTATCAACACATACGCGTACCCGATACCCGAGGACAGACCGTCTATCAGGCTCAGGCCGGCACTGTTGTTCAGCGCAAACGCTTCGGCCCGGCCCATGATGATGCAGTTGGTTATGATCAGACCTACATAAGGTCCCAGCTGCTTCCAGACCTCCGGCATATACGCCCGCAGGGTAATATCGACGATGATAACGAAGCTGGCAATGATCAGGGTTTCGGCCATCATTCTCACCCGCGAGGGGATGAACTTGCGGATGGCTGAAATCGTTACCCCCGAAAGTGTGGTGGTGAAGATAACACCGAGGCTCATTATGACCGTGTTTTCCAGTTTATTGGTCACCGCCAGGGTCGAACATATTCCCAAGATCTGTGCGAAGACCGGGTTATTCTTACCGATGGGATCGGTGAAGGTCTTTTTGATTTTTCCGCGTGACGCCATACTATTCGCCTCCCTCATCAACTTTGGCCTGAGCGACCTCGGCCGCCTTGTTGGCAATTTTCAGGACCGCCTCGGAGGTACGGGTTGCACCGGTAATTGCATCCAGCTCACCCGGGGCGTTGGAGGTGCCCTCTTTCACCAGCTCAAAAGGGCCGCGTTTACCGCGGAACTGCTCTTTATACCACTGTTCTGTGATGCGGGCGCCGAGTCCCGGGGTTTCGTTCTGTTCGACGAATTCGACACCGGTGAAGGTTTTGAGGTTCGGCTTAAAGCCGAATATTGCTACGATCTCGCCCCACAGGCCGGCCCCGCGCACGTAGACCGCATATCCGGTCTGTCCGGAGGGCAGTTCCACCCGAAAATAGTCCGGCTGGTCACCCTCTCCGTCGACCTCGGTTACCCGCTCCTCATAAATCCGCTGGATTTCCTGTGAGTTGTCTTCGGGGAATTCTATGCCGGCGGCGTAGAGCACCGCCTTTTTCTGGAAGATTGTCTCATTCAGAAGCACCCGGTCCTTGGTGGTAAGATAGATTCCGGATACCACACTGATAAATACTACCGTCAGGGCTACCATGAACAGCACAGGGTAGACCCTGGTTGCAAACATACTGTCCTTATTCATGCTGCGGCCGCCTTTTCTTTTTTCTTTTTCTTCTGTTCCTTGATCAGATGGTCGATCAGCGGGGCGAACATGTTGGCAAACAGCAGAGCAAAGGTTACTCCTTCGGGCCAGCCCGAAAACACCCTGATGAGCACCGTCATGACACCGAAGATTACACCGTATATCCAGCGCCCCAGATTGGTGGTTTGCGATGCGGAGACCGGGTCGGTCACCATAAAGACTGCCGCGAACAGAAAGCTTCCGCTGAACAGTGCATACACGGGGTTAATTGCCCCCTGCACACCACTGTAAAACAGGGCCGCATATAGAATGAGAAACGACACCACCGAAGCGGCGATAAAATGCCAGTTCGCACTCTTCTTCCACACAATATATGCGCCGCCCAGTATAATCAGCAGGGCGCAGGTTTCACCGAAGGACCCGGCCATGTTGCCCAGGAACAGATCGCTCAGAGCGAACTCGGTTCCCTGTGTCTGCTGCACCAGCGGAGTAGCACTGGAAACCGTATCCAGAGAGGGGGTCCAGGCTGCGAAACCGCGCAATGCGCTGCCGGAAACCGGATCTACGAAGCGTCCGGTCAGCGGAACCCCGAAACTGATATAAATAAAAGCCCGTCCGGAAATTGCTGGATTAAACACATTCTTTCCGAACCCACCGAAAACCATCTTGCCGAATACCACACCAAAGACTATTCCGACTACCGCAATCCAAAGCGGGATGGTAGGCGGAAGCGAAAGCGCAAACAAAAAGTTGGTAACCAGAACCGATGAGGTTACCTTCATTGAATAAGTCCGCGCCATGAGATATTCGGTAAGAATACCGACCGCATTTACCAATGCGAGTACCAGGAGGAACCGCCAGCCGAAGTAGTAGATTGCCGCTAATACCAGCGGTACCAGCGCATACACTACTTTGATCATAGGCGGTTGCATCTGCATAAATGAATTCTTTTTTGCACTCATACAGATAAGTATTGAGACTCAACCGGTCGTTGTCAAACAGTTTTTCAGCGGAATTCGAGGTGGAGAGACTGCAGAGCCGAGTTGAGTCTGCAACCCCTACAACTTCTGCTTGTACATTCGCCACAACTATTACCACTTTCAGTTAGTAGTATATTGATCATTTTCACAAGATAATGACTGACTATGAACGCGAAGCAGTTGGGACGCAATATCAGAAGGTTCCGCGAAGAAGCGGGGCTGTCGCAACAATCACTCGCCGAACAGCTGAACATTTCTTTCCAGCAGCTCCAGAAATATGAATACGGTCAAAGCCGCATCACCGTCGACCGGCTGATGGCCATTGCTCAGATTCTGCACACCTCGATCGCCGAACTCATCGCTGATTCAGCGGACTACCCCGACACCGCCGGTCAGTCGTACAGTGCCGAGGCGGAGCGCTTCGGGCCCTTCGAGCGGGTATTAGTGAGTCCCGAAGAGGTGCAGATGTTGAAGGTTTTTCGCCGGATCCACAGTGAAAAAGTGCGTTCAATGCTCCTACAGCAGGCCAAAAACTGGGTAGAAACCGAGCGAGAGCTGTTGAACCGGACAAAAGATACAAAAAGTTGAGAATCAAACGATTTCAGGCATATTCAATTCTTATTCAGCTCAGTATGGTAGTGCCGTGTTTTTCAGTTTACTAAAAAAATTTCAATAAATTACGACTATATACGCTTTTAGCTACAAAGAGCTCAGCCCCGGCCAACCGGTAATATGCAAGCGTGTGTATATTTATATAATAATTTCTTCTATTTTAAATAAATATACAGCGAGCAAGCTCTTATGCGGCACTCCGTACATACCACTATACGAACATTTTATCCTTGAAAAATCGGTACTTATACTTTACTCTATTTTATTAAACTTACAAAAAGGAGTAAGAAGAGATGAGAAAACTGCTTGTTTTCCTACTCATGGTCTCTCTTGCCGC
>JAASTM010000243.1 GCA_021767325.1 Spirochaetales bacterium | reverse complement strand
GTTGCGTTGAGCGCAGACTTCCGTATTTCTTGGAGGAAGCGATCAATAGAGTCACCGGTAAGGGAGCAACCGATAATCAGAAGGTGCATACGCTCTTCTTCTAATATGCGCCCTCCTTCTCTACGGTCGAAAGCCTGCACTACAGTATATCCGAGCTGCGTCAAGACAAAATCAACCTGCTGACGAAGCGCTGCTGAATCGTCTATGATTAGTACTGTACCATGCCCCATTCTTGCCTTCTAAATTACAGATTCCAGTTCACGTATCATGGTGATATCACGCATCCTGGTAATAGCCTTGTTTTGTATCTGCCGTACACGCTCCCGGGTAATGCCGAGGATCTTGCCGATCTCCTCGAGGGTGAGGGGGCTGTGTCCCGATAGACCGAAGCGCAGAGTTATGATCTTGCGTTCACGTTCACTCAGCTCATCCATCGAGCGGTCCAGAATATCCTGCAGGTTCACATAGAACATACTGTCAAACGGCTCCTCGTACTCATCGCTGAACACCAGGTCCGAAAGTGTAGTTACATTCTCATCGTCTACAGTTACGTCGAGGGAGGCGGTTTCTCCCGAGTACTTCATGATGTTTTCGACATGATCCGGGGTAGTGTCCATGTACTCTGCAATTTCATTATAGTTCGGCTCCCGGCCGAACTCCTGAGTCAGATGCTTTGCAACGGAAAAGGTCTTCCTGATGATGTTCAACACATGAATCGGAATTCGAATAGTCCGTCCCTTGTCGGCAATTGCCTTGATAACCGCCTGCTGAATCCACCAGGTGCCATAGGTAGAAAACTTGCACTTGCGAGTGTAATCGAAGCGTTCGACCGCTTCGATCAGACCGATGTTGCCTTCGTCGATCAGGTCGAGCAGACTGAGCCCGCGATGCTGATATTTCTTGGCTATTGATACAACCAGTCTCAAATTCGAGGTTATCATCCGGTTACGGTAGTGCTCGAGCATTCCTTCGAGACTCTTTTTGGTTTCGACATACTCCTCCCGGCTCACTTGTCCGGCCTGATAGTCCTCGTCCAGTTCTTTCAGTCCGCGCTTGTACGATTGTATGTATTCCCCTATCTCGAGCTCTTCCTGTTTGGAAAGCAGCGGATATGAAGAAATCTGTTTTAGATACAGTGATAGTGGGTCCATTTCGTGACTGCTGTCCGCAGCGGAATATAATTCAACATCTGTTGCGGAATCTGTGTAGAGTTCGTCTTCCATAATAATCCCCTTACCGATCATGTTTGGCATGATAACTATGCAATGAGAGGATGAATATCACAATAAGGGTGTTTTGAGACCTGCTATAGGGGATTCCCCTATAGGCGTTGGAGGACCAGCAGATTCATATCCACCTTCTCCTCCGCCTGAATTCGTACTCCGTTCACGTTACAGGACTTAACATGTGAAGGCACTTTTAGGTAAATCAGCCCCGGATTCAAGGTCTCGGGGTGAACTGCATACTCGATTCCATCCTTGGTCACATTAAAATCCACAATCTCCGAACCAGGCAACAGCATATCTGTGGAACCAGCCACAGCGTAGGCGTCATTGCTCACCCGCAGAAAACAGCGGGCCGCATGCGGGGGAATCTTTATCGCGCCCCCGCCCCGAAATCCGTGCATCGCCGAATAATACAGGCCCGGCTCCAGTTGATGCTCTACCGGATTGTTCTCGAGGTTGTGGAAGAGTACATATTCCCGCTCATCGATTCTAAAGGAAGCCTTTTGCTGATCCGCCCGCTGCAGGTCCACGCTTCGCAGAGGAAATTGTGACAAATAGAGTTTCAGCTGTTCGGAGGAATACTCACCGGGATTATCACTGGTGAACAAGAGTCCTCCGTACACCCGGTTCACCACAAACAGGGTATACTGCTCCTCGCTGTTCAACTCGTGGCGGTCTTTGCGCAGAATATAAACATCGGGATCGTTCACAAAGGCCCTTCCGTTGAGCCCGCGCCGGCCGATGGTGCTTCTGAGCGAGTTTACCGTTGAAACCCGTTCCCGATACCCTAAGAGTTTCAGGCTTCGGTCTTCCCACTTAGGCGCCACATCGGCGCCTATCCGGCAGTAATGGGTACGTCCGGCGGCAGAGGCCATGGGCACACCACAACCCAGGGTTACGGCATCGCCGCTCAGAGTATAGAGGAAGTCCATGGCATTGTTCATGATCATGCCGCGACTGCGCCCGGAGAACGGAACCCGGGCCGCTGCGTACAGGAAGTCGAGTTTCAGGAAGCGGTATCCCCATTCATCAATTATGCGGTGGAACACCTCGCGCAGATACTCACGCACAGCAGAAAGATAAATATTCAATGCGTAGAAGTTGCCCTGCCACTGAAAGGGGTTGTAGCCCAGCTTGCGCGGTATCCCGTTTTCATCGGCGACACACCACTCCGGGTGCTCCCGGAAGATATTCGAAGACTCCTCTACTATGAACGGAGCAATCCACAAGCCCGGCGTGTAGCCGGCGGCAGAGATCTCCGCCGCCAGGCTCTGCATGCGGCCTTCAAAACTGACATCCGGTTCGAGCCAATCGCCGATTGACCGTTCCCATCCGTCATCAATTTGAAATACCTGGATAGGTATTTTGAGTTCTTGAAATGCCCGCAGATTGTCCAGCACAATATCCGCAGTGACCGCGCTGTAGTGCTGATACCAACTGGTCCATCCGCTGAGCAGGGGCGCCCGGCTCTCGACCTTCAGCGCCTTGAAATAGGTGTCGAAGACCTCCGCTTCATCGCCGCGGGCGATCAGCAACTGCAGCAGCTGCACCGGCGCCTTGATTTCCAGGCCTTCGCACTCCCGCTCAATCCGCAGTACCGAGCGCTGACGGTACCAGTAAAAACGGGTATACCCGAGCTGTTCGCTCAAACTGCCGAGAAACAACAGCTCTTCAGCATTGCGAAAGTAGAACCAGGAGTAGCCGTGTATACGCTCGGGTCGGTAGCGCGTGAAACTGTAATCACCGTATTTATCAAGATGATACTTATTTATCCACGGGAAAAAGATGCCCCGTAGGCCATTCATTACCTCGTCATGCGCCCATTCACGACTCTCCGTCCAGGACTGAAAACCGTTCATATGAACACGGTCTACCTGGTCCTCAGGAATCCAGCGTTCGATATAGGCATTTTGGAGTTTCACAGCCCGCAGAGGCTCGAGTTTCAAACTAAGGATGGAATAATCGCTGCCTTCGGTCCACTCTTTTCGAACTCGTACATCCTGATTGGCATCCGGGCCATCCTCTGTCAGTTCGAGAATCTTAACAGCTCCATTCTCTTCAGTTTTATAACTGAGACGGCCTCTCCATCCTTGCCGCATACACTCCCTCTTCTTAATTTTGTTCCACTAATTCCCTTATTGTGGAAAATCTTTCTTCGATCAGATAAATCTGTTCGCGGCATGCATCAGACTGCTTCCGTTCCGCCGCCTTTTCCAGATAAAGGGCGGGCTCACCCAGGCCGTGTATACGTAAATTATTGGCCGCCCCTTTGAGCCGATGCGCGTAGGCAATAAGATTATTCCAGTCTCTCTGGGCTAAAGAGCTCTTCAGAGGCGCAGTATAATGATCCTTATCGAATAAGAACTGCTGCACCAATTCCAGGATTGTATGTTCATCAATCAAGAGGGCTCGCTGTGCAGCCTCCAGGTCTATCAAATCACTTTTCTGCACTGTGAATACCGTTTTCCTTAAAAAGACTTATTCTATGTTTCTATCTTATGCTTCCACGGAAAACGATGTCAAGTGAAGAAGCATAAATATAAACATTGCCCTTGAAAGTTTGGTTTATTATACTAAATTGTAATAATGGAGACACAAATGCAAAGACAGTTACAGGCAATATCAATTGATGATGAATATTTGAATCTGGTATTGATCGAAGAAATGGGCCGTAAACTCGACCTGAATATTTCCAGTTTTACAGACCCCGTGGCAGCACTCGAACACCTCAAACACCACTCCACCGACATCATTTTCGTAGATTACATGATGCCGCTCATGGACGGGATCAGCCTGATTCAGGAAGCACGTGTATATTATCCGGACATTCCGATTGTTATGATTACAGCGGTAAGCTCTGATAACGAACTCAAACTGCGGGCACTGGAGAACGGAGCCACCGATTTTCTATCGAAACCTTTGAATCTGCCCGAGTTTTCAGCCCGGGTACGGAATCTAATAAAACTGCGGGAAAGTCAGCTGCTGTATAAGAATTGGGCGGATGTACTGCGGACCGAAGTTGATAAGGCGACCAACGACATCAAGCTGCGGGAACATGAAACCCTGAAAGTACTCGGAAGCGCCGCCGAGTACAAGGACCCCGAAACCGGCGAACACATCATCCGGGTGGCGCACTATTCAAGAATCATTGCCGAAGAGCTCACTGATGATGAAGAAATGCAGCAGCAGATTTTCAGGGCTGCTCCGCTGCACGATATCGGGAAAATCGGAGTACCTGAGACTATCCTGCTCAAACCCGGCAAACTCACCGTTCCCGAGTACGAAGAGATCAAGCGCCATACTCAGATGGGATATGAAATCATGAGAAACGCCGAAAGCCCCTATCTGAAAACCGGTGCAGAGATTGCCCTGACCCATCACGAAAAGTGGGACGGTAGCGGATATCCGCGCGGCCTGGCCGGAAAGGATATCCCCACCTGCGGCCGGATCGTGGCAATTTCAGATGTATTCGATGCCCTGACCTCTGTCCGCCCCTACAAACTTCCGTGGAGTTTCGATAAGGCAGTGGACCACATTAAAGCGGAGCGGGAGCGGCACTTCGATCCCGATGTGGTGGATGCCTTTCTGGCGCATATCGAGGAGATACAGGAAATCCACACTACCTATTCGGATGAGTCGTCTCTGAATAACGTCAGTTAGGTCTAAGCTTTAGCCG
>JAASTM010000242.1 GCA_021767325.1 Spirochaetales bacterium | reverse complement strand
CGACTCTATCTTAGACGAATCCTCCAAGCTCACCGAGATAGGGCAGGAGAATGTTGACAGTTATACCCAACTGCAAAATGAGATTCGCGAAGCCAGTGAAGCGTGATATACTCTCTGCATGCAGTCGGTCGAGCAACTGAAATACCCCGGTTCCAACCCATCTCGTCAGGTAGCTCTCATTCAATGGAAGCTGTTACCCCACGAAGTTGAAAATGCCGAAGCCTTCGCAGCGGTCGTAGGCGGCGGCGACGGAGTGCTGGCGGATGAGTTAGAGTCAGTGATGAGCGGAGCCTGGATAGATCTGCGCCCGTATTGGCTCCGGGCTGATGCTTTTGATAAATAGAGCTTACTCGAAGGGGTTGTTCTGTTTCTTCCACTCTTCGAAGCTCTGCTCTTCCCGTGCTTTCCAGGCGGCATAGTCGCCCATCACATAGCCTTCCCACGTGTCCCAGGGAGAAACGGCTTTTTCAGTGTAGAGGGCATCGGATGCGGGGCTCTCCTCGCTGGTGTGGGCGGAGGCAGCGGCGCCTTCGGTCAGTTCACCATCTTTCCAAACCCCTTCGACCCGGGTACCGTCGGCCCTTACAAACACTCCCTCACCGTGGAAAACTCCTTCACGGAACCGGCCTTCGAAGCGCTGCCCACTCTTCCAAATGTAAGTTCCCTTTCCGTGGAACTCTCCCCGGCTGAACTCTCCCCGGTACAGATCTCCGTTGTCGAGAGCCAGCTGCCCCTGCCCGTGGGGTTCCCCGCTTTTCAGCTCGCCGGTGTAAGTGCCGTTGGCAAACTCTACTGCCTCGGCTGTGCGTTCTGAGGAGATGCTGTCGGTCAATAAGCGGGCGGCGCTGTGGTAGCGGGTGCGCCAGTAGCGGGCATCGAGCCGCGTTATGTTCACACCGCGATTCGGCCCGTCGGAGATGGCATGAATAATGGAGTTCTGACCAATGTAGAGAGCCACATGCGAGATCACCCCGGCGGCCGGGCTGGTTGCAAAAAAGACGAGGTCGCCGGGGCGCAGCTCGGCCTTTTGAATAGGCTGGCCTATACGGGCCATCTGCCGCGAGACCCGTGGCAGACCGTCTATGTGTGGTGAGAACAGGTGGTAAACGAAACCGGAGCAATCGAAGCAGGGGGGAGCCGCACTCCCGTTACAGTAGCCGCTGCCCACATACCCGCGGGCTGCAGCAATGATATCCTGATGAATATCCACCGCCGGCAGCAGCTGTATGAAGGCGGGAAAAAGAAGAACACACAGTAACGTTACGCGTGCTTTTATCTTCAATTGAATGACTCCTGCATAAATAACTCCGGCTCGTTTTATCAAGGAGCCTTATCCCGAATAGTGCCATCCACCCACACTCCGCTGCGGGACTCTCCCTGGCGTTCGGGAATCTGCAGCACCATTCCCGGGTAGATGAGATCCGGATTTTCGGGCTGCGGCAGTTTCTCCTTGTTCGCCTGGTAGATCGGCCACCAAGCCGATGGATCATCGTACACAAAATCATACCCGGCAATTCGCCAGAAGCAATCCTCATTCCCGGGCATGTCCCGCACTACATAGGCGGCGGGCAGAGTTTTTTGAGCGGATTTTATTTCTATGCTGTTGAGGAGTTCAATGGCGTTTTTACTGGTAGCTTGGCTGACCTCGAACGATTCCTCCTTGAAAAGTGAGTCTGCTTTCACGATCATTTCCTGAGCTGACTTGAACTTTGCAGGAGCACTTTTACGGCCGCCGGCCCGTTCCACTTGGCCCAGCAGATTGCGGGCTTTCCACAGAGCACTGTTTGCCCGGTATTTAGCCAGCATAAACTGCACGTATTCTTCCGACTTTTCGGCATACTCCTTTGCCTTTTCTGCATACTCGAGGGCTTTTTGATACTCTCCGGCCTCCAGTGCCTCTTCAGACATCTGCTTGTAGCGTAGAGATTCACGATAGTCGGGGTTGTTCTGCAGATTCTGTGTGAAAGCAGTCATCAGAGGCAACAGCATCATAAAAATGATAAGCGACAGGATGATTTTTCTATTCATTGTTTTCTCCTTCCTGCTCCTCGACCGGCAGCGCTATCTCCTCTTCGGCCTCTGCTGCACTCTTCTCTACGTCTGCTATAGCCTGTTCGGCCTGCTGAATAGCTTTCATGGCTTCACGGCGCAGCTCTTCAGCCTTTTCAGCAGCCTCTATATATTTAGCCTCCGCCTGAGCATAGGCCTCGGCGGCTTCCTGGTACTCCTCATCAGATTCAGCGGCTCGGCCCTGGGCAAGCAGCTCTTCCGCTTCGCCGAACAGCTGTGGAACCGCCTGAGGGGCTTTTAAGGATTCTGCTTTCAGTTTTGCATCACGCGCCTGTTGGAGGTTTGTTTCAGCCTTCTGTTTGAATTCTGTATCAGTATCAGCAATTTCTTCTTCGCTGGGTTGAGGCGCAGGCTGCGGCTCCTCTTCAGGAGCTGTAGCGCACGCCGCTATCAGCAATAATACGATCGGAAAAAGAAAAATGAGCTTTTTCATACCTACATCCTTATAATCAAGGTTTCACCTTAAGAGTAATACCTCTAGGGTAATCCGGCAAGTAATATCTCATTATTGACCGATTGAAAGGAATGGCTTACTATTTCAGCGCAGGCAGAGCGAGGTGAGGTTCGAGTTTGAAGCGATTCATTGTGTTTACACTTATAGTTATTGTTTTTCTCAATTCGCTCGCACTCACCCTCTTTTTTGTAATTCATTCCCACAACAACTTCAACTCAATGCGCAACCGTCAAATAGAGGATATAGAGCAGCAGTTGATAGACCGATTAGAGAGTTTTCATGTCCTTATCCAGCCATTTGAGAAAAGGGCCCGGGAGTATAATGAATCTGCACTGCGAGAGATCTATCGAGAGTTGATCGAGCTAACGAAGGGAAACCCCTTGTCCGCAGCGAATGAAACCCTCGAGACTCTGGTCGAACCCTACGCCGGGGTCGATCTCTATATAGTAGATGAAAGCGGTACGGTTATCAAAAGTACCTTTCAGAGTGATGTCGGGCTGAATTTACTCGGACTGGATGAAAATTTCTCGGAATTTATAAAATCAGTGTATGGACAGGGGCAGATCTTTACTCAGCGGCTTGGTATTTCCAATATGAAGGGAAACAAAATGCTCTACTCCTACTTCAGCCCCCGGGAGAGTAACTGGATATTGGAAACCTCGGTAGATTTTGAGGCATTCATGCGGCAGAATTATTCCAATACTCTCTATACGCATCTGTTCGAGACTTTCTTTACCGAGATTCAACACTCTCACAGCGATATTGCTGCCTTTGACATTATTTATCAGACCGAGGTGAGTGCGCGGTCATTCATCAGCGGCAGAGAGTATGATTTTGGTGAAAAAGTGCTGCAGACACTGGATGCGGATGGAGCCTACCGGGAGAGGGACGGAAATGTTCTGCGAATCTACCGAAAACGGTCTGCAAGCCGGTCAGGCTTCGATTTCGTACAGTTTCCGATTCTGTTTATCGAATATAATCTCTCCTCATATTACGATTTCCTTACCAAGTTCTATATCATCGCCGGTTTGAGTGCACTGGTTTTAATCGGCCTTTTTTCGGGAGTAGCCTACAAACTCGTCGAGTCGAAACTCGTGCGCCGCATTGAAGAACTGGATGAGGTTCTGCAGAGGGCAGCATATGAGGATTACAATGTACGGGTGCGCTACAACTCGCGTATACCCGAGCTCATGACCCTTTCTACTTCCGCCAACCGTCTGATCGAACAGGTAAAGAGCCGTGAATACGATCTGCGGGTTGCTCTTCAGGAGCGGGAAATGCTGCTCGATGAGATCCATCATAGAGTGAAGAACAACCTCAATGTAGTCATAAGCCTGCTGAACCTTCAGCACGAGCAGGTGCACACGGTCGAGGATGTCAAAGAGGCCCTACTAAAAACCCGTAACCGGATCTATTCCATGGCCCTGACCCACGAGAAGCTGTATCAATCGGAGAATTTCACCGACGTTAATATGAAAACATACGTCGACTCCTTCCTGTCGACCTTCAACTCTTCGATCGGTGATCAGCCGCATATAGTGATCGAGTCAGAGGTCGAAGAGGAAAATTTATCGATTACCCATGCGGTCCCCTGCGGCATTATACTGAATGAGCTGCTGATGAATGCTGTTCAGCACGCATTTGACGGCAGAGACGAAGGGCTCATACGAGTTGCATTTTCCAAACAATCCGAAAACGAGTACATGCTGAGTGTCGAGGATAACGGGCATGGCCTGCCGGATGATTTTTCTGTCCACAACACCGGGTCTCTCGGTCTTATTCTAGTAGACGCCTTGATCCAGCAGCTGCACGGAAAGCTGACCATAAAAGGCAACGGAGGCAGCCGATTCGAAATTGTGTTTCGGGTAAACGATTCCGAGTCGAACAGCCTCCGTCGCTATAACTAACACACCGAACAGGATGTCTCAGCGGGTCCCCTGCTCGAGGGCAATCTTGCCTGTGCGGATAGATTCTACAATGTTGAACTGACTCAACAGGTTTATCGCGCTGTCTACCGCTTTAGAATCACCGGTAATCTCCAGCACCCAGGTCGTCCCGGATGAGTTGAGTATGCGGGCCTGCAGAACGGTTATCATCTGCAGGATATTGTCGCGGTCGGCAGCATGGACTTCGACTTTAACCAATGCATGCTCGCGTTCCAGAATGCGCTCGTGGTCCAGATCCCACACCTTGATTACATGCACGAGTTTCTGTAACTGTTTGCGTACCTGTTCGAGCACTCCGTCATCGCCCTCCACCACAATAGTGAAGCGGCTCTTACCGGGCCGCTCGGTATGTCCGACGGTGAGACTTTCGATATTGAATCCGCGCCGTGAGAACAGGCCTGAAATGCGGGTCATAACTCCCGGTATATCATCGCATAGAAT
>JAASTM010000241.1 GCA_021767325.1 Spirochaetales bacterium | reverse complement strand
GGCTTGACTCCCTCTCTAGAATATCCCGGCCGGTAACCTGATCCTCGATATTGCTGTGTGCCGATTCCAGGGTAGCTGCCAGTTCTCCGTACACGTCGTCAGTAAAAAATGGATTGTACAGCTTCAGCGCTTTGAGTGCATACCGTATGTTCTGCACTGGTTCAATTCCGGATATGTCGGAAAAGAACCAGCCGCATGAGGTGAACATATACATCCGGTACTTCTGACCCTCGAGCAGGCTCATCAGGGCTGCAACATCCTCTGCACTGCGGCGATTCTTTTTCAGATGGGTTTGAGCGAATTTTTTGGGTTCGGTTTGGGTCGTCAGCACTTGTATGTACTGCTTCAACATCTCTTCGGGGGCGGTAGTACACAGCTCGGCAGCCTGTGTTTCATATACCTCTTGAATCCTTTCGCTGAGCTTCTGAAACCCCCTGCGCAGCGGGGTTCTCCACTTCTGGTTCCAGCCCTTTTTTCCCCCCGTACTGCAGCCGCAGTCTTTATACCACCTGGAAACCCCGTGATGGCAGCTCCAAGAGCTGCCCTGTTTCTCTTCACCCTTCCGCAGGCGGGCCTTATGTTTCGGCGGAAACTGTTCCAGGTAGTTGGCATAGTTGGTGAATTCGAAACTCCGGTCCTGTTCGATATGCTGCTGGAGGGCGGCCAGACACATGTCCCCGAAGGGTTCGTGGTGTCCGTATACCTCGCCGTCGGTAGCAACATGTATTAGGTGGCCCGGATCGGCATTGTTGTGATAGGTGAGCAGGCGAGTATAGAGTGCATCGGCACTGCGCAGGTAGTGTTCGAAGCTGATACCCTGGGCCAGCTCCTGATTGTAGAAGAAAACTGCTAATTCGCCGCCCGGACGTTCGATTTTATAGGAGCGCCAGAAGGGCGCCGGTTGATTGTCGAGCTCCTCCCACTCTTCCGATCCCTCTGCGTAAATTGCCTCAGCCTGCCACGGCGACAGGATGACGAATTTCACCTTTTCTTCGAGCAGAATATCTGCCACGGTATCATTGATGGCGGTCTCCGGCAGCCAAATTCCCTCGGATTGACGACCGAAGTGGTACTCGAAATCGGTTAACCCCCACTGTACCTGCCGCCGGGCGTCCTCAGGGCTGTCTAAAGGGAGGATTGTATGGTTATATGCTTGTGCAATTGCATTTCCGTGGCCGTTGTTTTCTCCGATACTGAGGCGGTCGGCCTCGATAATTGCCTCGTATATATGCGGGGCATGGTCTTTCAGCCACCAAAACAGGGTGGGGCCGAAGTTGAATGAGAGTACTCTATAGTTGTTGATAATATCTTCGATCCGCCCGTCATAGCGTAGAAACCGGGAAGCGGCGTTGGCAGCATAGCATTCACGGGTGATGCGGTGATTCCAGTCGTGAAAGGGGGCTGCCGAAGGCTGGGTTCCTACAATTCCTGTCCAGGGATCCTCTCTCGGTGGTTGGTAGAAATGACCGTGGAATATAACATAGTTTCTCATATCACAATTTTAATAGCTCACTGTTGAATGTAAAGCCTATATTCTGCAGGGTTGACACAACCTCGAATATTTTTCTAGTATAACATACCTCATACTTGGAGGCCATATGACAAGAGAGAAGCTTCAGTCTCTTTCTGAAGAGCAGTTAAAAAGTATTGCAAAACGTGAGGGAATACATAATCACGAGGATGCCGACCGCGAGATCATGATAGATCTCATTCTGGAGGCATTGGAAGAAGATCGCAACGAGAGGGAATTCAACAACAATGCGGCTATGCGTCTCGAGCATAAAAAATATGACATTCTTCGGGACGAAGAGGTCGATTTGCTTACTCAGGACGAGTTTCCGCTGCCTGAATTCTATACCGATACCAGGATCGTACTTCTGTTGAGAGATCCTCTGTGGGTATATGTATATTGGGATATCAATAAGACTCAGCTGGATGAGTTAAAGGAGGAGCCGTTTTTCGAAGGTTTCTTCCTGCGGGTGTATGAATTCCAGGGCGAGGAGCCTTCGAAGAATAACATCAAGGATTTTTTCGATATTCCAGTAGAAGAAGATGACCGGAGTTGGTATATCAATCTGAACCGCCCCGGCAGTGACTATTGTGTGGATTTACGCTGCAAGGTAATGCATAAAGAGCGTCTGATGGCCTCATCGAACGCTGTACACAGTCCCCTCGGCTATATTGCCCGTAATCAGGAGGAGTTCTACAACGATCCCTCCACTATGATGCTGATGCTTTCGGGGCTCTGGAATTATGAAGCGGGATCTGATAACCGTCAGGAAATTCCCCAACGCATCATATCTATTCTGGATACACACAATATCGAACTAGAATCGTATCGAGAAAAGTAGGGTAGAGGATTTTAATGAACGCTTATTTAGGATTTGTACTGCATGCGCACTTACCATTTGTTCGACATCCCGAATATGACAAGTTTTTGGAAGAGAACTGGTTGTACGAAGCTATCTCCGAAACATATCTGCCGTTTTTGCGGATGTGCAACCGCCTGAAAGCAGACCAAGTACCATTTCGCCTGACAGTGTCGATAAGTCCTACGCTTTCGGCCATGCTGTCCGATGAGCTGCTGCAGCAAAGATACATTCGCCATCTGGAACTGTTGATCGAACTTGGTGAAAAAGAGATCATACGAACTCAGAATAGTCCGGAGTTTCACCCTCTGGCGAAAATGTATAAGCAGTTCTTCGAACAGAATCTCAAGGATTTTACCGACCTGTACCATAAGAACATCCTGTGGGGATTCAAAAACCTCGAAAAAGAGGGCTATCTGGAGATCATCACCACTGCCGCCACCCATGCCTTTCTCCCCCTGTATCAGGCGTATCCGGAGGCACTGGAGGCGCAGATACAGACCGCGGTTCTCGACCACAGCCGCAAGTTCGGTAAAAAGCCGGAGGGATTCTGGCTGCCGGAGTTCGGTTATTATCCGGGAATCGAAGAGGTGTTGCGCAAAAACAATATTGAATACTTCTTTACGGCTGCCCACGGCATTCTGTTTGCGAATCAAAAAACCCCGTACGGAGTGTACGCGCCACTGACGCTGCCGAACGGACTACACGCCTTCGGCCGGGACTATCCCACCTCTGATACGGTGTGGTCGGCGGACAGAGGGTATCCGAGTGACGGTGATTACCGCGAGTTCTACCGGGATGTGGGCTATGATGAGTCCCTGGAGTATGTACGGCCCTATATACATGAACCGGAAGTGCGGGTCTGTACCGGTTACAAATACTATGCAATTACCGGGTCTACCGACGAGAAGCGGCCTTACGACCCTGAGAAGGCTTCCGCCAAAGTGAAAGAGCACGCAGAAAACTTCGTGTACAATCGCAAGAAGCAGCTGAAGAAATTCGAGGGACTGATGGACCGTCCGCCCTATATAATAGCTCCCTTTGATGCGGAGTTGTTCGGACACTGGTGGTTCGAGGGTATTCAGTGGCTGGAACAGGTGATCAGACAGGTCTACCAGTGTGAGAGTCTCAGCCTGAGCACCCCTGCCGATTATCTGAAGCAGCACAAAGCGGTACAGCGGGGACGCCCCTCCTTCTCGAGCTGGGGTAATGAGGGGTATGCGGATGTGTGGCTCGATGGAAAGAACGACTGGATATACCGTCATATTCACAAAGCAATTGAGCGAATGTCGGAGCTTGTGGCCCGTTACCCGGATGTGAACGGGCTGAAACACCGCACACTCAACCAGGCAGCCCGGGAGGTAATGCTGGCGATGGCCTCGGATTGGCCCTTCATTATGAAAACCGGCACTACCGTACCCTACGCCGAGCGTAGGGTGAAGGAGCATCTCTACAACTTCAATTACATCTATGAACGCCTGTGCAGGAATACAGTAGATACCGAGTGGCTCACATCAATCGAGAAGAAGAACAACCTGTTTCCCGATATCGACTATAAAATCTTTTCAAAGCAAAGTCCGGAGGCGCAGGCCTCCAGCTACTGCCGGTAATCCAACCGGTACACACTTTGATGTGTATATACATAAAGCCCGGGGCTGATCTATAGCCGCCGGGCTTTATTTGTTTACAGCTGCTACCGTTCCCATGGGCTCAAGTTCGTACCAATGAAAACAACTCGTCGCCAGTCACCAATTCGAGATGGTAGTAGTGGGCCGTTTCCCCCTTCATCTCTCTTCTCTGTATTTTAGACACGCGGTACACGATCATTCTGTGTGTGGGCAGCGGCTGTCCGTTCATGTCGACGATCTGATTGAACTGCAGGCTATTCTCTATCTCCTGAGTCTCGCCTTCGGGATATACGAGATAGTGAGTCTCGAGAAACATCCATTCCCTCCAAAGTACTTAACGTATGTAAAGTAAACATTATCGGCAGGTTTTACTTTTCTCTTTAATATAAAAAATCTACGTTGACATCATTTTCTTATGCGATAGTATGTAGGATAAAGGTGGGGGAAAGTGGGAAATTTTAGGAGAAAGTGGTAAGAAAGTATGTTGATGGGGGAATACCACAACTCTATAGATGACAAAAGCAGACTCTTACTGCCGGCACGGCTCAGGACAGAAATTGCCGGCAACGCCCTGATACTTACCCGCGGTGTCGATAAGTGCCTGTGGTTGTTTCCCCCGGAAGAGTGGCGCAAGATTTCAGAGAAGATTATGGGCTCCTCTTCTATGTTTAAATCGAAAACACGGCTGCTGCAGCGGCGGATCATTGCGCCGGCGCAGGAGTGTGAAATCGACAAGAGCGGCAGAATTTCTATTCCGCCCACTTTACGGGAATCAGCAGAGATGAAACTTAAGGGCGAGGCTGTCATTCTGGGGATCGACAGCTATATGGAACTCTGGGATATCGATGCTTACGGCGAGTATTTACAGGAGAGCGAAGCTGATTTTCAGGAAGCTGCTGAAGAGCTGGGTGAACTGCTGTCTC
>JAASTM010000240.1 GCA_021767325.1 Spirochaetales bacterium | reverse complement strand
TGCAACTGCCACCAACATGGACAATCCGATCTACGACGCCGTTCGACGCGAAATCAACAAATACTCCGGCGATGCTGCGGTAAACGTTACCGTTAAGTACGAAGCCAGTTTTGTTGACCTCTTGCTCAATGGGATTACCTTTGGTCTGTATGCACCTGCACACGCAAAAATCGAAGGAACTGTAGTCAAGTACCAAGACTAATATGTACACACCGTGGGGCACCTAGCCCTGCGGTTATTTAATCCTTATGTCAAAGAAACTCCTTTTCATAACAATTATAACTGTAATCCTGTGTGCAGCGTGCAGTACTCCCGGAAAATCAGCTGCTGAAAAAACTGTAAGCAGATTCGTAGAAGGACTCTATGCCCAGGATGCGGAGGCAATCCGTGAAGCAGCCCCCTTTTTCACCCAGATCGATGAAAATCAAAAACAGCAACTGTACCAAAACATTCGAGCCTACGATTCCTGGAATATCGAAGCGGTGCAGGTGAAGGGGCGCAGCGCAATCGTTATTGTCGAATTCTCGAGTCCGGAGAAAAACCTGCAGATGCAGTTTCCCTTGAAAGCCCAAAACGATTCCTGGGTCATTCAAGAAAAATTTTCATTTTCGACTACCATCGATGTAATTCCTGCCGAGTAACCACTAAAAATTACGTAATGAGTGAATTCTAAGATTCCCCTCGATGTCCTCAGGCTGCACCGCCAAAACGGTCACTGTCCTGGGACGGTTCGGCAGGAGTGTGAAGTCGTTCTCCGAAAAACGGACCGAAGCTCCCTCACACTCCAACACTACATGGAATGCCGGTACATCAGTGTGCAGTTCGATGGCTATGTCGCCGGTCCTTTTCGTTTGAATCCTGAAAGATATATTCGCCGGTTTAATAGCGCAACGTTTCGGACGCAGCAGCAAAAGATCGTTTTCCAGCGCATCAATCTTCGGGTCGGCTGGAGAAAACCGGACATAATAAAAGTGCTGTGCGCGGAAGCGTTCATCCCCTGGAACAGACAGTCTGTTGAGCAGTGTCGACGCCTCTGGTGGAAGGATGGTGTCCTGAATCTGCTGTTGCACCATCTCGCCGTTGAAGGTGAATAGATACACTACCAGCTCGCCGGCCACAGCTTCATCGTAGTCGTTGATTCCATATACATCAATCCGGCCTTGCGGAGTGTCGGGCGCATCCTTCAGCAGCACTACATGCAGTGGGGCATAGAAGCGCTTCGCCGCGTAGTGGAGCGGCTTCCAGGCGCCTCCGTATTCGATCGACGACCAGGAGGCCACCGGCCAATTGTCGTTCAGTTGCCAGTAAAGGGTTCCCATACAGACCGGGCGGCGGCTGCGCCAGTACTCAACCGCGGTTTTAATGGCCATGGCCTGTTGAATCCGGCTCAAATAGACTATCTCTTCAAACCCCGATGGAAACCGGAAATAGCGGGAGATAGTCGATATAATAATACTGTTGCCGCGGTCGTTCTTCTGATGGTGCTCCACTACCGGAGAGGTGATATTGAGCTGTTCCTGCGGCGTGTATCCCCTGATGCTGCCGACGGCCGGGAACGACTGGAAGCCGAACTCGGAGCAAAACCGCGGGGTAACCTGATAATAGGCCTCGAAGGGCTGACCCTCGTGCCACACGCTCCAGTAGTGCATGTCGCCTTTGGAATCATCGTGCCAGCAGTCTGAATAGTCGCCTTCGCCGGCGGAGGGTGAGGATGACCACCACTTACGATGGGGATCGATTGTTTTTACCGCCTGGGCCAAAACCCCTTCGTTGAGACGGTCGTAATCGATAATATAGCGGTCGCGGTTGTTCCGAGATTCTTCGAACCAGGTCAATGCTCCGATGTCTTCGTTGTTTCCGCACCACAGTACGATCGAGGGGTGGTGCTTGAGTCGTTTTATCTGATACTCCGCTTCTGCGCGTACATTTTCGAGGAAGTCGGGTGCCGATGGGTACATCGCGCAGGCAAACATGAAATCCTGCCACACCAGCAAGCCCTTCCGGTCGCAGATTTCATAGAAGAAGTCGTATTCGTACTGTCCGCCTCCCCAGACTCTGATCATATTCATGTGAGCCTGCCGTGCCGATTCGAGCAGATCCCCATATGTGTCCGCAGTGTGTCCGGAGGGCAGTGCATCCGGAGGTATCCAGTTGGCGCCCTTGGCGAAAATGTCTTTGCCGTTCACCCTGAATACCATTCCGATACCCCGCTCATCCGGTTCGGTCAGTACCTCGATAGTACGAAAGCCGATCTGCTGCCGGCGGGCGTCATGCGAGGTGGTAACTTTTAGATCATACAGCGGCTGCTTACCGTAGCCGGCCGGCCACCAGAGCTGCGGATCTTCTACTACCAGATTGCTGATAACCGTAGTATACCCGGGGCTGAGTTCGACTTCTTGCTCGCTTACCGCTCCGACACATTCGATCCGGAGGGATGTGGAGCCGGCTTCCCGGCTATATAATTCCGTTGTAATAATCAGGTTCCAGTTGTTTGACGCCGGGTCAGCACATTCGGCCTCGTGATGTACCGCCTCTAAGCGCTCGAGTTCGGTCGCCTTCAAGCGGACGGGCTCGTAAATTCCTGAGACCATTAGGCAGGGGCCCCAGTCCCAACCGGCGTGACACTGAACCTTGCGAATGAGATTGCGGCCCTGCGCCTGTACAGGGTAATCCTGATGGGGTACAGGGTAGGGAAGCTGCTGCTTTTGTTGCAGGGCTGTGCGCACCGGAGATGAAAAGTGAAATTTTATATGGTTAGATCCCGCCCTGGCGGCATGGCTGACATCGAAGCGGTACTGTACAAACATGTTATCGGTCGATCCAATTTTGATCTTGTTCAGATATACATCTGAAAAGGTGTCGACGCGATCGAGTTCTATATACAGTTGAGATGACCGCAGAAAGGATTCATCGAGGTCGAACTCAGTTGAGAAAACCCAATCCTCCTCGCTGACCCATTGCACCAAAAGCTCGTTTTTGCCGTAATACGGATCGGGTATTACACCGGCGGCTTTCAAAACAGTGAGATTGTCAGCAGGAAGACTGCACGCATACTCCATTCGATTGGATGTGCGAATCAGTTTCCAGTTACCTTCGAGTGTGAGTGTGCGCATAATTCTCCCTTCAAACTATCAGTTAGTAGTAAAATCAACTAACAATTATAGTGTACCTGCATTTGCTGGTGTTCACAAGCCAAATATCATGGAAAATAGGCCTGATTTGAAAAATATGGCTGATTTACGTTGACAGATAAGAAATCCCATGTAACACTAAGGTTAGTTGGTAGAAAAATCAACTAACAAGAAAGGAACAGTGAAAACGGTGAAGCGAACCAAGGTAATAAATCGTTCCAGAATCATGCGTGAGATTTGGGTGAGTAGAGAAACCAGCCGCATCGAGATCGCTCGCAACTTAGATTTGGACAAATCGACAATTTCGAACAACGTGAACGAACTCCTGGAACTTGGAATAATCATTGAATCTACCGAAGGCAGTTCCAGTCCGCAGGGCGGAAGAAAGCCGGTGCATATAAAACTGAATAAGAACTATGGATGCGTACTCGGAATAGAAATGACCCCGGATTCATATACTGCCGTAGCTGTCGATCTCGAGGGCGAGATCGTATATTCAAAGTTTGAAAAAGCCGAAATTTCCGGTAAAAACTTCAAAGAGAAGTTTAAAGAAATTACGGCCGCTTTGCGGCAGGAATTGGAGCCAAAAAATATAAAGCTGCTGGGTATAGGAATAGGTGTTTCCGGTGTGGTCAATTCTAAAGACGGAGTCATAAAATATTCTATTCCTTTGAGAATAAGCAAAGACTATAAGTTTTATAAAAAGATAGCCGGAGAAATCGATGTGCCGGTATTCATCGATAACGACGCGAACGCAAGTGTATGGGGTGAATTGGCATTTCATCGCCGCAAGGAACTGAAGGACTTTATCTTTCTACTGCTGGAAGTCCGTGAACGCGAGGCTGAGCAGAAAAACGCATACGATTCTATCGGTGTAGGTGTCGGCCTGGTAATAAACGGTAACGTGCACTATGGGCACGACTACTCCGCCGGTGAGTTTCGCAGCATTTTACGGCATGAAGATTCTATCGGCCAGTTCTCGCTGACCGCAGAAGAGCAGCAGCTCGTACGGGATGACAAGGAAATATGGCATAGATTCCTGCACGAATTAGGCGCTCACATCGCATTGATTGTAAACACCTTTAACCTTACACACATTATCCTGGGCGGACAGTTCGAACGATACGATCAGGATGTGTCTGCAATCCTCGAAGAGGAGATAAAAAAGAACTGGCCCTATCCGTATGCGTATGAAGTGCGAAAAAACATTTGGCTTTCAGCCTTCGGTGATCAAGCAGTGGCCTACGGTGCAGCCGGCATGGTGCTGAACAAGCTATTCAGCGACCTCGAAATTCTGGAGGAGTATTCCGGCCAACTCGACGTACAGTCGGAGGCCGGACTTTTGAATAAATAATTGGGGAATTTCTCTTCCGTCGGAAGAGTAATATAATTAAGGAGGGTACTGTGAAAAAACATGTACTAAAAGTAGCAGTTTTCGGACTGTTAGTGGTACTAATTGGTATCGGTTTCAGCAGCTGTCAGAAAGAAGAAGCGGCCGCTGAAAAAGAAGCGGAAAAGGTTGTTATCGACGTAATGGCCTACGGCGACAACTCTAACCAGGAAGGTGTGAGCTGGAAGCGTATCGTCAAAACATTTGAAAAGAACAATCCGAATATCGACATCGACTACGAATTGCTGTACGACGAAGCCTATCACCAGAAGGTAGTTGCACGGCTGGCTGCCGGCGACGTTCCCGACATGGCCTATATGGGCGCAGATGCCCGCTGGGGGGCTCCCTGGAAAGAAGCCGATCAGCAGTGGGACCACCGCGAATACCTCGATCCGATGTAC
>JAASTM010000239.1 GCA_021767325.1 Spirochaetales bacterium | reverse complement strand
GATATCGTAATCAACCTGCGCAACGAGGTTATTCCGGTGGTAAAACTGTACGAGTTCTTCAATATTCATACCTCTAAACAGAGGGTTGAGGATGGAATAGTTATCGTAGCGCAGGCGCGTGACCGCAAACTCGCCATTTTGGTAGACGAGATTATCGGTTACCGTCAAATAGTTATAAAAAGTCTTCCCGCATATATGAAAGATATTCGAGCGCTCTCCGGCTGCAGTATTATGTCGGACGGTAAAGTCAGTTTAATCGTGGATACCGGAGCGTTGATCTCATATGTACTCGAATAAACACTATGGAGTAGTTGGCTAAGAATGGAAGGCCTGATTGATATTACCGACGATGAATTCAAACACATTTCGCAACTGGTGTATGAGAAGTTTGGAATTCACCTTACAGAAAAAAAGCGGGTTCTCGTACGAGGACGGCTGAACAAATTGTTGCGGCAGATGGGGTATAAGAATTTCGAGGAGTACTACAATGCAATCCTCGAGGACCCCAGCGGGGCCGGACTCCTGGAGCTGGTGGACCGGATTTCCACCAACCATACCTATTTCTACCGGGAGAAGGATCACTTCGATTTTCTGGAGAAGCGGGTGCTGCCGGACATTGCCCGGCAGCTGGATGAGCAGCGCAGTAAAGACCTGCGATTGTGGTGTGCCGGATGTGCAACCGGAGAAGAGGCGTATACCCTGGCGATTGTACTGGCCGAGTTTTTCGGGCCGCACTATTTCAGTGAAGGGCCTCCGATTTTGGCCACCGATATTTCCAGAACGGCTCTCGAGAAGGCGATGCTCGGTGCGTATGGGAAAGAACGCATTGATCAGATCCCGAAAGGACTCCTCCACAAGTATTTTGTTCCGAATGACATGGGCGGATACACTGTAAAGGATGTGTTGAAAAAACTGGTTTTGTTCAAGCGTCTCAATTTCAAACGGGAAACCTTTCCCTTCAGGAAAAAGTTTCACACCGTCTTCTGCAGAAATGTGATGATCTATTTCGATCAACCCACTAAAGAGGCTCTGGTCAACAAATTCGGCGGGGTTCTGAATGAAGGCGGCTACCTGTTTATCGGCCACTCGGAGACTCTGGGCCGTGATAATGTGAACTTTCAATATGTCCAACCGGCGGTGTACGTGAAAAAGGCAAAGGCATGAGCGGACGGCAAATCACCCACAAGATAAAAGTACTGGTCATAGATGACTCGGCCCTGGCGCGGAAGATCCTCACCAGCGGATTGGCTCGCGACCCTGAGATCGAGGTGGTCGGCAGTGCCCCGGATGTGTATGTTGCCCGGGATAAGATCGTGTATGACAAACCGGACGTTCTGACATTGGACGTGGAAATGCCGCGGATGGATGGAGTGGAGTTCCTGCGGCGGTTGATGCCGCAGTATCCGGTTCCGGTAGTGATGGTCTCCGCCCTGACTGCACCGGGGGCGCAGGTTACCCTCGAGGCGCTGGACAATGGGGCGATTGATTTTGTGCTCAAACCTTCTACCAGCTTCGGAAACAAGCTGGAGGATATGATCGATGAATTGCTGCAGAAGATCAAGGTTGCCTCGACGGTCGATGTGAGCCGTTGGCGTAATAAAGTGCGCGCGGAGGTAAAGCGGCCTAAACAGGCGGTCCTGCATGGAACTACCGATAAGGTTATCGGAATCGGGGCCTCGACCGGCGGTACGGTAGCCTTGAAAACGGTGATCGAAGCCTTCCCTCCGGATATGCCGGGCACGGTAATCGTTCAGCATATGCCGCCTAAATTCACCAAGATGTTTGCGGATAAGCTCAATTCTATTTCGAAGGTGGAAGTGAAGGAAGCCGAGGATCACGACCGCGTAATGAAGGGGCGTGTGTTAATTGCTCCCGGCGGCAAGCAGATGAGTGTGATCCGATCCGGAGGCCGTTACGTGGTCCGGGTCAAAGATGGAGAAAAAGTAAACGGGCACGCACCCTCAGTAGATGTCCTGTTTGATTCAATCGCGGAGAATGTAGGGGTGAACTCTATCGGGGTACTCCTGACCGGTATGGGACGTGACGGCGCCGAAGGGATGGCGAGAATGAGAGCGACCGGTGCCCGAACCATCGCCCAGGATGAGCGCACCTGTGTGGTTTTCGGAATGCCGAAAGAGGCCTACGAAATGGGCGCGGCAGAAAGGCTGGTGGCGATTGATGATGTGACTATCGAAGTGGTGCGGCTGTTGAGGGAGATGAAGTAATGCGACTCGATATTGGCATCGGTGAGTGGAAAGTCAGCAATAAGGTCGATGATGAACTGAAAACCTACGCTCTGGGGTCCTGCGTGGCAGTCTGTGCGTACGATCCAAAAAACAAGGTGGCCGGTCTCATCCATATCGCCCTGCCCGATTCAAAGGTCAATGCACAAAAAGCCGGCAAACTGCCGGGGTATTTTGCCGATACCGGTTTACCCAAGCTATTTGAAGAGATGATGAAGCTGGGTGCTGAAAAAAAGAATATCAAGGTGAAACTGGCCGGAGGGTCGAGCATTATGGATCAAAATCGTCATTTTGATATTGGTCGGAGAAATACTATCGCTATTAAACGGTACCTCTGGAAAAACGGTTTTGGTGTAATCAAAGAGGATACCGGCGGGAATGCCAGCCGCACCGTTGGTTTCAAAGTCGGTGACGGTACTATCAACGTATCGAATGCTGGTAAGACCTGGCAAATATGAGGGGGTGAGAGTAATGAAACTGGATAAGATCATGATAGTCGATGATTCCGCTACTTCCAGGATGATTATAAAGCGCTGTTTTCAGATGGCCGGATATCAGGAGAGTACCTACATCGAAGCCGAAGACGGACTGAAGGCAATGTCAAACCTCAATCGCAATGATGTTGACCTGGTAGTAACCGATCTGAATATGCCGAAGATGGACGGCACCACTTTTATAAAAAAGCTGCGTTTGATGGATAAAACCAAGCAACTACCGGTGTTGGTGATATCCAGTATGGGGAATGAACGCATGGAGACTGAGCTGGCGGACAAGGGTGTAATGGGAATTCTTCGCAAACCGATGACACCTGAAAAAGTAATCGAGTTATTAGGAGAGTAGGATGAAGCAAATTACCAGAGATAAAGCCAAAGAAGCTGTGTTGCGGGCTGCCCAGAGTACTCTCGGAGAGATGGCCTTTATTGATGTAATCGAAGCTGAAACCCCGCAGGAGTTTGAAGCGGGACAGCTGATGTTTATTGAGTTTTATAAGCCGATTCACGGCCGGCTCCTGTTGTCGATGCCGGCCGGTATAAAGCAGGCGATTGTAGAAAACATTCATGCAACCGACTGGAATGAATTATCCGTTAGCGAAATCGACGACTGTCTGTTAGAATTGCTAAATGTATTGGGAGGAAACTTTCTGCGAGAGCTGGAAGAGGAAGAGACGAAGGTGCAGCTTTCATTTCCTACGGTCCTGTTCAGTCTCGAAGAAATTTCGGATCTCGACAGTTTCTGGAAGTTCGATTTTGACGCCGAAGGAACACCGTTTTCCGTATCTTTAGCACTACATGAGGAGGGGGAATGAAAACACTGATTGTTGAAGACGATTTTGCCAGTCGGAAACTGATGCACAAATACCTGGCACCCTTAGGGGAGTGCGACGTAGTAGTAGACGGAGAAGAGGCGCTGGAGGCCTTTCAGCTCGCCATGAATGAGAAAGCCCCCTATGATCTGATCTGTCTGGATATCATGCTTCCGAAAAAGGACGGGCAGGAGGTCCTCAAGGAGATTCGGGACATAGAGGAGGGGCACAGACGAATCGGCAATGACGCTACCAAGGTGATCATGACGACCGCCCTCGGCGATGCGAAGAATGTGTTGAATGCTTTTAGAAGTCAGTGCGAGGCATATTTACAGAAGCCAATTAGTCAGGAACAGCTCTACCGGGAGCTGCGTGAGCTGAAGCTGCTCACAGAAGATCAGCCCAAGTAATACCGGTGCCCGCCTCAACGCCCTTTTTTAAGAAGCTGTCGAGTATATGTTCGGCGAAATGGGGCGGGAGGCCGGGGCTGCGCTGCTGTTCGGCCCGCAGTAAGGCAAATGAGTGCTGTGACAGTCTGTGGCCGGCTTGCAGGTCTGTCAAGGCAACGATTGAGCGATTGGTCGTATAGTAGCTGGCTGCCTCAGAGGCGGCCAATTTTTTTGTCCCGCTGCCGAGTACCGGTTCAATCCGTTGACGGCCGAACTCATCAGCCATGGCAGTTTGAATATCCTCCGACGTGTTCCCCTCCGCGGCACGCACCCGTGCGGCCATTCGGGCAAAATCCTGCGGTTCGAGGGCGATCGGATCGTCGAGCCCGTCGCAGCTGCGCTCCAGAGTGATGTGCTTTTCGATAATCTCCGCGCCGCGGCTCACCGCCAGCACCGGTACCAGATAGGGATGGACCGAATGATCCGACACTCCCACCCGGGTTCCGAACAGCCTGCCCAGCAGAGGCAATAGACGCAGATTGTACTCCTCTTCGGGGGCCGGGTAGGCGGTAATACAGTGCAGCAGCGATATGTCGGGAGGCTCCGCCGGCGCGGCTGGCCAGGGGGGCTGCGGGGACCCGCTGCGCAGAAACTGCACACAGCGCTCGATGTCGCCCAATGTAGATACTCCGGTAGAAATGATCAGCCGCAGGCCGGCCACCGCCGTCAGTAGAGGGTAGTGATTGAGTTCGGGGGAGGCAATTTTCACGGCTTCTACCCCGAGGTCCCGCAGCCCGGCGGCACTCTTTACTCCGAAGGGCGAACAGAGAAAGTGCAGCCCCCGCTGTTCGCTTTCGCGTTTCAGTGCAGCGTAGAACTCAGGGGGGCGCTCGAGGGCTTTGAAGCGTTCCCAAATGCGCACCGGTTCGCCGTGCAGGGTGATTGCGCCGGCATTCGGGTGGACGATTTCGTCGGCGATTACCCACTGGAATTT
>JAASTM010000238.1 GCA_021767325.1 Spirochaetales bacterium | reverse complement strand
GTCGATGAAGGCCGACAGTTCCGATGTACTCGGCGAGATTCGCGGGTTTATGTCCAGCGATTTCATAATAGCGCGGGCGTTGGATGCCAGCGGATGTGAAAAAGAGATTCCTCCGGGATTCCTCTGTGCGAGGATTTGGATCTCTACCTCGGAACCGTTGTGCGACGAAACCTCGGCGGCAATGTCCTCGATTCGTTGCCGCAGTGCGTGTACCATTTCATTCGACTCGCTGCGGATTTCGAAGCGCAGCACTGCATCGGTGGCAATGGTATTAAAACTGCGTCCTCCCGCAACCGACCCGAGTACAATGCTGGTTTTAGGTCGGCGGGGAACCGGAATTTCCAATATGCGGTTGATGAGCTCATTGATAGTAACGATTGAGCCAACCGCACCGAAACGGGTCCAGTCATACTCCTCCGGCAGGTGATAGGTTATTTCACAGCGGGCCATACCAATTGAAGTATGGCTCAAGCGTCCGAGTTTTACCCCTTCCACACATACGCCGTCGTGTATGGGCATATCGGTATTGTCCAGAAAAAAACGGAGACCTTCGATATTTCCGTGTCCGATGCTTCGGGAGGATCCCATCAGCACCACATTGGAATTCAGCTTGATATCCAGCTCGTCCAGAAGGGCCGGTATGGTTGCCAGAGTCGCTACTCCGAGCGAATTGTCGCCGACCGCCGGTCCCTTTACCCGCTTCGGTTCGATCGAAATAGTGTGGTCAATCGTTTCGTCAAAAACAGTATCTAAATGCGCAACGATCAAGATATTGCGTTCACCAGTCTCTCCAGGAATTATGCCCAGGCCGTTCCCGACTTCGTCGGTTGAACAGTTGAGCATCTGGTACTGGGTAAAGCGGTTTACCAGGAAGCTCATTCGGTTGTGTTCTCGGAAGGTCGGGGCCGGAATCTCACCCAGCATTACCAAGTTGGTCAGCAGCGTATCGCGCATGCCCTTCAGCTTCTTTTTTAACTGAGGAAGTGTTTCAATTAGCTCGGTTATCCTCTGGTCCATCAACTTACTCCTTTGATGGTGTAATTGTAATGGAGGAGTAGGAAAGATGCAATTACTTATCGTTTCGACGCTTGGATGGTCCGAGGAAGAAAAATTAGCAACAAATTTTTTCTGTGAATTGGATATCTGCCCTTTTTTTTACTTATACTTAGGGAAAGAGGAATTATTCTCCCTGTAAAGGGAAGAGAGGAGAGCATATGGCTGATCTAAAGACAAAGTACATGGGAATCGATCTGAAGAATCCGATTATCGCCGGAGCATCCAGTCTCACTTCTCATATGGACAGTATCCGCAAACTGGAAGACGCCGGAGTCGGTGCTTTGGTTATCAAATCGCTGTTTGAAGAGCAGATTCAACTCGAAAGCTACAAGCTGCAGGAGGAGCTGCATAAGGATGATGATTATTATGCAGAGATGATCCACGTATTTCCTGATCTGGAGCATTCCGGACCGGACGACCACCTCCACTGGGTACGCAAGGCCAAGGAGGAGACATCTATCCCGATTATTGCCAGCCTGAATGCGGTGAATCGGCAGACCTGGATAGACTATGCCAAGAAAATGGAGGAAACCGGAGCGGACGGATTGGAGTTGAACTTCTATCGCCTGCCGATTGAGTTCGATGTAGATGCCCGGACCGTAGAGAAGGAACAAGTGGATGCGGTGACCGAAGTGGTGCAGAGTGTGAATATCCCGGTTTCTGTCAAGCTGAGCCCCTATTACACCAGCCCGCTCTATTTCATCAGGCAGCTGGATAAGGCCGGTGTGAAGGGTTTTGTGCTGTTCAACCGCTTATTTCAGCCCAGCATCAACATAAACCGTGAGGAGAACGACTACTCCCTCAACCTGAGCAACAGCAACGACTATCGCCTTGCACTGCGCTTTGCCGGTCTGCTGCATGATCAGATCAAGGGAAGTGTGTGCGCCAGCAACGGGATAAATTCGACCGAAAGCCTCATCAAGGTGCTTTTGGCGGGGGCTGATGTGGCACAGATGGTCAGTGCGCTTTACAGCCACTCAATAGTAATCGTTCCCAAGATCCTCGGCGAATTGAAAGAGTGGATGGGAGATAAAAACTACGGGTCAATCAAGGATTTTCAGGGGAAACTCAGTTACGCCAAGAACCCGAAACCCGAAATCTACACCCGCGCGCAGTACGCCCGGGCTCTGCTGCACCCTGAAAAATACATCCTCACCGATAAATAGTACCGGCACGTGTAATTTTTGCGGGCGGCGGCACCTGGACTCTTTTCCCGGACCGTCGCCTTTTTTTGTTGAGAACGGCTAGATGGATTGTATGAAGCTGAGGGCTTTATCCTCATCCATAGGTTTAGAAAAGAAGAAACCCTGCCCGAGTTCGCATTTGAAATTGCGCAGGGCCGTCGCTTCGATCGAGGTCTCAATGCCTTCGGCAATTACCTCTTTCTTCATTGAGTGGCCGAGGTTAATGATAGTCCGCACCACCTCACTGTTGTCACGGTTATTGTGCAGCCCGCTGACATAGGAACGGTCGATTTTCATTGTATCGAAGGGAAATCGATAGAGCAGACTGAGGGATGAGTAGCCTTCGCCGAAATCGTCCAGATGCAGCTTTACACCCATCGCTTTCAATAGGTTCAGAGTTTGCAAGGCCCCTTTGGCATCGGTAATAATAGCACTCTCGGTTACCTCTATCACCAGATTTTGCGGCGGCAGCATGCTCTCGGCCAGGGCATTTTCGACATCTTTCAGAATATCGGGAGACTGCAGCTGCCGGGGAGATACGTTCACACTAATCGTGGTGTTCTGCAGGTGCGAGGGCAGATGCTGCAGCCAGTTGCTCATATCATTGCAGGCCCTGAAGAGCACCCAGCGGCCGATTTCAAAAATAAGCTCACTCTCTTCGGCAATGGGAATAAAAGTCTCCGGACTCACTCTGCCCAGTTCAACGGAGTTCCAGCGGATGAGGGCTTCGAAACCCTTTAGCTTACCTTTTGAGAGTTCGACGATCGGCTGGTATTGAATGTCGAAGCCGCCTTGCCGCACCGTTTCCCGCAGTTCGTGTTCGATCTTCATGTGACGGATGGCTCGCTCCTGTAGTTCGCCCTGGAAAATGGAGTAGCGGTGTTTCCCCTGCTGCTTTGCATGATACAGGGCTATATCCGCATCGCGTATGATCTCTTTCGGCGCTTCATGCCGCTGTTCGGCAAAGGCTATGCCGATACTGGTGCCCAGTTTTATTTCCGTATCGTTAAATGGTATAGAACTCTGCATTGCATCGAGAATACGTTCGGCAACCTTAATGGTTTGGGAGGGTTCACTGATGTCGTCCATCAGTATGACGAACTCGTCTCCCCCCAGCCGTCCGACTGTATCGACGTCGCGCATGCAGTCGTGCAGCCTATGGGCCGTCTCTTTCAGGACAAAATCGCCGACTATGTGGCCGTAGGTGTCATTTATGAATTTGAAATGGTCCAGATCGATAAAAAGGATGGCGAAGGTCATTCCTCCGCGGTGCTTGTATTTGTTGAATGCGTGCTGCAGGTGTTCTGTAAAGAGTTCACGGTTAGGCAGTCCCGTAAGGGCATCATGGAAAGCGGTATGCCGCAGTTTCTCCTCTATCTGCTCTCTGCGCGCGATTTCGGCTTTGAGCGAGCGGTTTGCCTCCTGCAGCTCCCTGGTACGCTGTTCAACCTCTTCTTCAGTCTTATGGTACAACTCCTCTATCTCGTTCATTATGCGCCGGTACTCCCGCACATCCTGAATCACAAAAATAGTGCCTGAGAGCGATCCGTCGCGGTTGAAGAGATGCGAGGCGGAAATATGTGCCGGAAACAGATTGTTGTCACAGTCGTAGAGACTTGTTTCTATAGAGCCGTTATTCTCGGTGCTCAGAAGCTCCATGAGGGTCCCCATCTGGCTGTAATTAGGGCACTCACTGAGTTTGCGGTCGATCAAATTGTGCTGATCGTAACCGAACACAGCGGTAAACGCATCGTTGACTACCTTTATAGCTCCGCGGTGATCACAGACCAGCAGCGGGTCCGGCATTGTGTGGATGATCCGGTCAGCAGCCAGGGTGACGTTCATTTCTAGAAAAAAGAACTGTGAACTTCCGAACAACAGAAGAGTGTAGAGGATCAGATATCCGAGAAAGCCGAAAGGGTAGACGGGGATACCGAGCATGGTGAACAGATCTACAGCCGGAAGCAGCAGCGCAACGGCCGTGGTCAGGAACCAGAGCTGTTTCCGCGAAGAGAGGCGGCTGCCGTTCCCATGCTGAGCTCCTCCGGAACCCGGTGCTCCCGGGCTTGCCAGCGCCATTCGACTGGTGTGCCCCAGGAAGATCAGGAGTCTAAAAAAGAAGTATCCTCCGTAGACCAGCAGCCAGTTGCTGGCGGAGGGTACATAAGACCAGGCATGCTCTACATACACCTGTTTGAGCAGAGACCCTTCGAAAAACAACGCTATACCGGCGGCGGCAACCGCTATATCTACCGGATGAAGATAGGGCGGGCTAAGATCTGCTTCCGAGAATGACTTGGTGTAAATCAGGAGTGCCGGCGGTACGCAGAGATATGCCAGCATCCAGCCCTTCACCCATATTCGGGCGCTGCCGTAATAAGGGGTCATTGTCGCCAGGGTGTGAAAGAAGAGTGAAGCTGCGATTGGAATAGTGAGAAGTATTATCGTTCGCCCGAGGCGGGTATGAGTGCGTTTGCTGTATATTGCGGTAGCCATTACCGTAACGGCGATGAGAGTTACAAAAGGGCCTAGTGCGGCGGGAGTAAGCATATAGATTGTACTGAAAAAGTCCACTGACTCTGCATGAAACATAATTACACCAAAAAATCCTTAAAAATGGAAAAGTATATTATCTATATTATGTTTAACCGTCAAGCTCTGTTCTAGTATTAAGGTTCGCCCGGATGTATC
>JAASTM010000237.1 GCA_021767325.1 Spirochaetales bacterium | reverse complement strand
GATGGTGGCAATCGTCATCAAGAAGTTTTCATCAAAAACCTTTCCGTGAAACAGGTTCCTGACGGCTGAAAAAACCACTTTGTGGCCCATCAGTATATACGCTGCTCCGAAAAAAACATAAGACAAAGCCGGAGTCAGAAAACCGATTACAAACAGGGCAATCGAAACGGCTATTGATGTTTCAATTCTGAGGAGCACATGCCGGCGCCCCGCCGGCTCACCCGCCCCATCCGTCCTATCGGGCCTTTTCGTAACAGAATTACCTTTTGAATACAATTCTGCCTCCGGCTCTGTCTTTTTTACTACCTGCTTCACCTCGTCTTCATAGCTGGCATCGAATTCGATTGATTTTGAGAGGAAGTTCACATTGACCGTGTTGATTCCCGGAATCTTGCGGATTTCATGTTCGAGGTTCACCGCACATTGCGCACAGTCGAGGCCGCTGATAGTATACTTTTTAGTTGAATGGGTGTTGTTTTTATACTTAGAATCCCGCATGCATTCACCTGCTCTCTGCAAAATGTTCCTGCGCTACTTTAATCAACTGCACAATATGGCCGTCATCCAGGCTGTAGTAAGCCTGCTTTCCCTGTCGCCTGTACTTTACCAGGCGCATTGTCCGCAAAAGTCTCAAATGGTGGGATATTGCCGGAAGACTCATGCCAAGTATATCGGCCAGATCACAGACACACAGCTCACCTTCGGCCAGCAGATACAAAATTTTGGTTCGCGTCTCATCACTGAGGGCTTTGAAGATTTCGGATACCCCGGCAACCTCGAGTATTAGTTCCTGGTAATGCGGGTCATCCTGCCGATAACCGGGACAGTAGCTTTCACACACATCTTCGCTCATATCCAGCTCCATAGTTTAATATTTATCAATTAAGCAATCGTTTAATTGTATAATAACACGAAATTTCAGGGGTGACAAGTTTCATCAGGCAGGGTTTGCCCGCTTCGCTGGGCAAACAAAAAGGGCTGCCTAAAAAGACAGCCCTGTGAGAACACGAATTACGCTTTACTTACGGAATCCACTTCTCTACAACATCCATGTTGTCGTTCATCCACTGACGGGCAGCCTCTTCAACGTCACTACCTTCAGCTACTGTCAGCATCAGATCAGACAGTTGGGCATCGGTGAAATAGTAGTTTTCCAGGAACTGGGCCAACTCGGGTTTATCCTCACGAAGGTTCTTGCGGCCAAAGATATGGATATTTCCTTTACCCCACACCTCTTCCTGGTCCTGTTTGAGGAAACGCAGGTCCCAGCGTCCGAACATGGTATGAGGTCTCCAACCGGTAACTACAATCGGCTCTTTGTTTTCAACAGCGTCCTTGAGAGCGGCGGTCATAGCCGGTCCGCTGGAAGCCATCAGCTTCACATCGAGGTCATACATATCGATCACTTTCTCCGTGGTCTTCATAACACCAGCACCAGCGTCGATTCCGGTGATCTTTCCGTCGAGCTCATCGGCAATGTCGTTAATCTCGGAAATGGTTTCTATTTCCATGTAGTCGGGCACTACCAGACCACTCTGAGTCCCTTCATATACATTGCCGAGATCAATAAGATCATCCTGGTACTTATCAACATAGTCTTTGTGCAGCACCGGCAGCCAGGACTCCATATAGGCATCCATGTCACCCTGGGCAACTGCGGTATAGGCGGGCGCCACGTCGGCAGCAGTGATGTCTACCTCGTAGCCCATCTTGTCTTCAAGTACTACTTTAGCAAGGTGAGTGTAGGCCACTCCCTCTTCCCAGTTTACATATACCAGGTCTGCAGTTTTATCTACATCTTCGGCAGCTTCGCCTTCCGCGCTCGCTTCAGCGGCCTGTTCCTCTTTCTGGCAGCCTACAAACACTACTGACATGGCCACCATCAAAATGATAGCAAAAATGAAAAGTTTCTTCGCTATTTTCATAACTCCTCCTTAAAGGTTTTATAATAACTAATTTATATTCTGCCGTGCCCGCACCTACAGACACGACTGAAACCCGCTTAATTTATAGCCGGAGCAGCGCTTAGGCTGCCTGCTTCTGACTGGCGACGCCCAGCGCCTGAGTTACACGGTCGAGGAAGATTGCCAGAATAACAATAGCAATTCCACTCTCGAATCCCAGGTCGATCTTCAGCTGGGTAATGCCCTTCAGAACCTCATTTCCTAAGCCGCCGGCACCGATCATACCGGCAATAACTACCATTGAAAGTGCCAGCATGATAGTCTGGTTTACACCGGCCATAATGGTCGGTATTGCCACCGGTATCTCGGCTTTTAAGAGCATCTGCCGGTTGGTCGCACCGAACGACAGGGACGCCTCTTTGATCTCCTTAGGTACCTGCCGAATTCCCAAATTGGTAAGACGGACCGCAGGGGGCATCGAGAAAATCAGGGTTGCTACAACACCCGGTACCGCGCCAAGACGGAAAAAGAGTACCGCCGGAATAAGGTACACAAAGGCCGGCAGCGTCTGCATGAAGTCCAGAATCGGCCGTACAATCTGTTCAACCGCATCTTTCTTAGATGCCCAGATTCCGATTGGAATAGCAATTACAATCGCTATGATTACCGAAGTGATAACCAGAGCCAGGGTTTCCATTGTGGCTTCCCATAGATTCATGGCATAAATCAAGAAAAAGCCCACCAAAGTAAATATTCCAACCCCTTTTTTCGCTATCCACCATGCCAGTGCCGCGAATAACGCGATCATAATAAACGCATGCGGAAACATCAGCACATTAAAGAAACCGGTCAGTAGAGCGTCGATAAAATCGGCAATTATATCGAACACTACGTTCAGATTTTCCGTAAGCCAGTCGATAACCGCCTCGAACACTCCCCCAATGTCAAAAATTTTATGTAAAGTTACACTATCCATTCTTTATCTCCTCTCTATTCCGAGTCTTTTTGACTGCTGATGCCCTCTTCCATTTCGGAAAAGTTCATCGGTGATTCGGAATCGTCAGTATCGTCGCTGACTTCATTAATGATGGCCGCACGATCGACAATACCCTTATACCGGTAATCCTTATCGATTACCGCGATCGGATATTTGGTCGACATCGCTGTGGCCAAGAGATCGTATATGGGAGTATCTTCATATGCAGTAAATATATCCCGCACCAGAATGGGCTCGAGGTCTTTTTCTTTCTTTTTCTGCAGTTTAACCGTATCATCGATACGCGCCAGACCCTTGAGATAGCGGTCCGAATCAACCACAAAAATACTGGAGATACCATTCTTTTCCATAGTACGACTGGCTGCACCGGGACCGTCCTTCGGCATTGTAATGACCGGAGCCTTACGCATAATCGAAGAAACGGTAATAACCTTGGTTTTGTCGACCTTCTCGACGAACTTAGCTACATAGTCATCGGCTGGTTCGGAAAGAATTTCTTCAGGAGTTCCCAACTGACGCGCGGTTCCATCCGGACCGAGGATCAGAATACGGTCGCCCAGCTTCAAGGCTTCGTCCAAGTCGTGGGTAATAAATACAATAGTCTTGTGCATCTTGGCCTGCAGTTCGAGCAGCTCGTCCTGCATCTGGTTACGAATGAGCGGGTCCAACGCACTAAAGGCCTCGTCCATCAGTAGTATTTCCGGATCATTTGCCAGAGCTCGTGCTAGACCGACACGCTGCTGCATACCTCCGGAGAGTTCATCGGGCATGCTGTGTTCATACCCCTTCAAACCTACCAGTTCGATTGCATCCAGTGCCTTCTTATTCCGCTCTTCTTTATCCATTCCGCCGATTTCCAGACCGAACTCTACATTATTTACAACCGTGCGGTGTGGAAGCAGCCCGAAGTGCTGGAATACCATAGACATCTTGTATCGTCGGGTCTCCCGCAGCTCTTCTCTCTCCATATCAACGATATCCTTACCGTCGATGTAGATTTTTCCGCTGGTTGAATCGATCAGGCGGTTTAGACAGCGAATAAGCGTAGACTTACCACTACCCGAAAGCCCCATGATCACAAAGGTCTCTTTCTTCTTGATCTCAAAGCTGACCCCGCGAACAGCGACTACATTTCCCGTCTTCTCGAGGATTTCGGCACGTTCTTTTCCCTGCTCAATCAAGGGAAACGCCTTCTTGGGGCTTGGTCCGAAAATCTTGTACAGATTCTCGACCTTGATTTTTACGTTTTCATCCATATTTATCCCTCTTACAATTATAACTCTATTAGTTTCAATGACTAGTACTCAAAATGTATATCGAGTTGCTTCTAATCATATTAAATTCAGAAGAAAAAGTCAAGTTTTAGAAACTTTTTAATTTATTATGTAATATAATTTTAATAAATATACTCATTTTTTTACTCATTATTCTCGGTGCTATACAATAGAATAGAACAATTTACTATTCTAAATAATATGCATATTGGAGAAACGAGAATACTAATACAAGTAACTAAACTTCTTCCTTTTACATGAGCCGCCTCTGCTAATTCTCTGTAATCAGATAAAATAGTTGTCCAACTTTCTGTTCTTGAGTTAAACTAAATAAATACAAATCGAAAAATCAAGGATGAGAAAATGGACACAGGTCGCATGAATGGTCAGGATGGCAGCGAGCGCACCTATTACCACTGGAAAAGCAGCTCAAAGGCCAAAGCTGCGGTAATTTTCGCCCACGGATACGCAGAACATGCAGGAAGATACGCCGAGATAGCCGCCGAACTCAACGGTGCCGGTTACGATGTATGGGCAATCGACCACTACGGACACGGTCAGTCAGCCGGAAAACGGGCCGATGTAGAAGATTTCAGGCTGTTTGCCGAAGATCTGCACCTCTTTATTCAGAACATAGTCATTCCGAACACCGGCCCGACCTTGTTTCTCTACGGCCACAGTATGGGCGGAGCAGTATCGCTTTTATACACGCTCGAGCACCAATCCGATCTGAAGGGGCTGATTCTATCCGGCCCGATGAT
>JAASTM010000236.1 GCA_021767325.1 Spirochaetales bacterium | reverse complement strand
GATCAGTGGAAGTGTGCCGATTCCGGCTTCGAAATCTCACACTATCCGGGCGGTCCTGATTGCGAGTATGGCCGACGGGGACAGTACGCTCGGAATGCCGTTGGAGTCGAATGATACCATAGCGGCGGTGCGGGCCTGTCGGGCTTTCGGCGCGCAAATCGATATGCAGGCCGACCGGTGGATTGTCACGGGTACCGGCGGTCGCCTGAGCCCGCCGGCCACACCGATTGATGTGGGTAACTCCGGTACTACCCTGTATCTGTTGGCCGGTATGGCCGCCCTGGCCGATTTTCCGGTGCGGTTTACCGGGGATCAGCAGATCTGCCAGCGGTCCGCCGGCCCGCTGCTGGCGGCGCTGGAGGATTTAGGGGTTGCGGTGGAATCCACCGGCCAGGGCTGCGCGCCGTTTACCGTTCGCGGCCCCCTGAAGGGCGGCTCGACGTCGATCGAATGCCCGACCAGCCAATACCTCTCCAGCCTTCTGCTGGCCACTCCCCTGGGCACCGGCGACTCCCGCATCGAGGTTCCGCTGCTGTACGAGCGGCCTTACGTGGACATGACCCTGGACTGGCTGGATAGCCAGGAGATCAGCTACAGCCGCAGTGGCTACAGCAGCTTCACCCTGCCCGGCGGGCAGCACTACCGCAGCTTTGACCGCCGTATTCCCGGGGATTTCTCCTCCGCAAGCTTCTTTATGACCGCCGCCGCCGTTACCGGCAGCCGCTTAGAGTTAAGTGGACTCGACATGCAGGATACCCAGGGCGACAAGGAGGTGGTGGTTCTGCTCGAGCAGATGGGCTGCCAGGTCGAACAGTCGGACTCGGGAATTGTGATCGAGGGACCCGCACCGGTCCGGCCGGGTGGGGGACAGTCGGGCGGCGGCTTGATCGGCGGACGGGCCCTGTCCGGGGGCGTGTTCGATTTGAACAATATTCCCGATGCCCTGCCGGCCCTGTCCGTGGCAGCCTGCTTCAGCCGGGAGACGGTGGAGCTGAGAAACGTACCCCAGGCCCGGCAGAAGGAGACCGACCGCATCGCCGTCATGCAGCAGGAGCTGAGCAAGCTCGGTGCCGATATCGAAGAGGTTGAGGACGGGCTGATCATCCGCGGAAAAGGCGGACTGCAGGGCGGTTCGGTAAGCGGACATGACGATCACCGGGTTATCATGGCGCTCTCGATAGCCGCTCTGGCAGCCGCGGGGCCGGTAAGTATCGATGATACGGCGGCAGCGGCAGTTACCTTCCCCGACTTCTACAAACATCTCGAGGCGATCGGCGGACGGGTGGAGATTTCCGAAGAGCCGGCCGCCCCGACGGGGGCCCCTTAGTCCCCAGCCCGCCCGATTAGTTGTTGCGTTTTGTTGCTATCTACGGCTATAATGAGAAACACACTAAACTCTTGCGGAAAAGGTGGGCGGCAGTATGAACAGAGATGCATTGGCCATAGTCTGGGATATCGAAAATGTTACTCCGAGTATCAATTCTACTTTCATGAAAGGCTTGCTCGAATATGCCAATACGAAGGGCAGGCTGTCCCTTGCCTGCGTGTACGGTGACTGGGGCCGGGAGGGGCGCGAATCTACGGCCAGACAGCTGTTCGAAGACTCCTTTCAGATGATCCACATTCCCCGCTCGCAGCGCGACCAGAGCGATATAATTCTCGGCAGCCAGGTGCTGAATCTCATCAGCCGGGCCCCGCATATTTGCAAGCTGCTGCTGGTCAGCGGCTCAGCTCAGCTCATTCCGGTGCTGCAGGAGATCCGCGAACACGATGTTGAAACCACCCTCATTTGCGACTCCAAGAACGCCGACGAAAACCTGTTGAACCTTGCCGACAGCTTCAAGGATTTCAGAGACCTGACGATCGCCCCGCTGGAGGATGATATCCAGACCGACGAAAAACCCACCCTGGGCCTGGACGAATCGTTCAATCTGCTGCGAGAAGCCATACTCTACCTGGAAAACGAGGATAAAACTCCGACCCCCGAGTCGGTGTATGTGCGGCTGCGGCTGATGAATGAGCGCTTCGATGAAAAGCGGCTCGGCTTCGAGTCCTGGCGCAACTATCTGGCCGAGGCCGAACGACGGGACATGGTGCACACGCGCTTCAAGGAACGCAATCTCGTATTGAACCTCACTCCGCATGCCCAGGTTCCGAACGAACAGGCCCTGCCGACCATTCTGGCGGCTTTCATCAAAGCCCTGCGGGAAGCGGCCGAAAAGACCATCACCAGCGAAGGGAAAAAGGCCAAACTGCAGGATATCGGCACCCGCCTGGAAAAAGCCGGTATCGACTTTCGGCAGCACGGCTACTCAAAACTGAAAAAGGTTGCCGATGCGGCGGCAAAACGCGGACTGGTGATTGTGTCGCTCAAGGGCAGCGACTACCTGCTCGACCTCACCAAGAAGGGGCGTGAATACTTCGAGGCCCTGAAGGAAAAATCGTTTACCCGGGCTGGTGAATAGGTTCTCTCTATAAACCGAACTCGGTTACTCCGATCGACCAGCACAACAGTAGAAGAGCGGGTGGCAAAACGGGGAAACCGGATACGAATCGAGGATTTCGCCAATTCGCGGGCCTTTTCACGGGGCAGCAGAGGGTCCTGCTGCAGGCTCTCATCCTCGCTGGTATTTAGCAGATCCATCAGGCTGTGCGGGCCGAGCCGGCTGGAGCTGATCAAACCCCTCAGCATAGCCGCCGCCTGTTCCGCTTTTGGCCAGGGCGAGTTCAGAACCGCGTTGCTGAGGGTGTGGATGCCCGGTTTCAGAGGCTGGGCTTCTCCCACCGCCGGAGGCCGAAATCCCGGCCCGGCACTCTTCACATTTTCAGCATTCGTATAATACCACAGCTCGTCCACACTGCCCATTATCAGGTTGAACCCGTTGTACCGGCTGCGTAAGGCCGCCCGCCCATCGGGGGCCGCCCCGGGATGCCCCTCGCCGAGTTCCTCCATACGCCGCACGTAGTCGGGCGCCGGAAGGCTACTGCGTAAAAAGCCGCTGACCAGACCTCCCCGGGAAGGGGCATCGGGACGGGTCTGCATATCTCCCCAGTAGTTGGTGAGGGCGGCCAGGCGGCCCTGCCGGTTTATCCCCAGCCAGGTGCCGCCGGCGGTCACATCCCTTCCGGCCAGGATCCGTGCCGGTTCATTCCACCAGTGGGCCTCTTCGGTCGGCCGGCGCACATCCTCGTCCCGGTTGGCAGCGATAATCAGCTTGTACTCGGGGTGGACATCCTGTCCGATCAACAGCATACACATGCCTAAAGCATAGTGAACTACCCCCGCCCGCGGCAAGCCCAAGTGGAAGCCCAAACGGCAAGCCCGGCAAGAATATGTAGCCCCGCAGCGGGGCTGCATGCTACAATACCACCAAAAAGAGAGGACTATACAATATGAAAACCTACGACCTGCGAAGTGATACAGTAACCCTTCCCTCACGGGAAATGCGCAAAGTCATGGCCAAAGCCGATGTCGGCGATGACGTGTACAGCGAAGACCCCACCGTCAACCGGCTGGAAGAGATGGCCGCCAAAATCACCGGGAAAAAAGAGGGACTGTTCATCCCCTCCGGATCAATGGGCAACCTGATTCCGCTCTACATCAACGGCGGACGGGGCAATGAGGTTCTGGCCCAGATGAACAGCCACATTTTTCATTACGAACTGGCCTCCGCCGCCGCCCTAGCCGGGGTAATGCCGGTGGCAGTCAAGGGAGAACGCGGAATTCTGCGCCCCGAGGAGCTCGAGAAGCATCTGCGGCCGCAGTCCTACGTGATGCCCCGGGTGAAAATGGTTGAAATCGAAAACACCCATAACCGCGAAGGCGGAACCTGCTACAGTTACGACCAAATAAAATCAATTAGCGATTTTGCCCGCAAAAACGATCTCTCGCTGCATATGGACGGGGCCCGTATGTTCAATGCATCCGTTGCCACCGGAGTGTCGGTCAGGCGGATGTGTTCACTGGTGGATACCGTCACCTTCTGTCTGTCGAAGGGGCTCGGAGCGCCGGTGGGAAGCGTACTCTGCGGTAGCAGCAAATTCATCGCCGAGGCGCGGCGGATACGAAAGATGCTCGGCGGGGGAATGCGGCAGGCCGGAATCATCGCCGCGGCCGGAATCTATGCCCTGGAGCACAATATCCAACGGCTGAAAGAGGACCATGACAATGCCAAACGCATCGCCGAAACCCTCTCCGGACTCGACTGGGCCAATATTGACATGAAGAACGTTGAAACCAACATCATCTATTTTGACACCCCGGCCCATCCGGCCGAACAGATTGCCGCCCAACTGAAAAAGAAGGGGGTCCTGTGCAGCGCCTTCGGCGACCGGGCTATCCGCATGGTCACTCACCTGGGCATTACCGGCCAGGATGTCGATGAAATCTGCCGGCTGCTGCGAGAAGTGAAGGTGTGAAGCAGCATCTCTCGCCCGGCCGGGAGGTCATCGTAGCCGGGGGCTTAAACGAAGACATCAAAGCCCGTCCCTTCTCCGCATTCACCGCCCGCACCTCGAACCCGGGACGCATCTACCGCGCCCCCGGCGGGGTCGGCCGCAACATCGCCCACTGCCTGGCCCTCCTGGGCAGCCGGTCGGTACTCTGCAGCGCCGCCGGAGACGACAGCGCCGGCCGGGCGGCAATCGAATCGACCGCCGCCGCCGGAGTAGACACCTCCGCGGTCATCACGTACCCGCAGCATCAAACCGGCGCCTATCTGGCCATTCAGGACGAACAGGGCGACCTCTCGGCAGCCGTCTCATCCATGGAAATAATGGAAGCCCTTACCCCCGCTCACCTGGCCCCCATGGAAACGCGCATCAGCGCCGCCGCGGCCCTCATTCTCGACCCCAACCGCAGCAGCCCCGCCCTCGGCTACCTGGCCGAACTGGCGCACCGCCACCGGGTTCCCTGCATCGTCGAACCGGTCTCCGTCG
>JAASTM010000235.1 GCA_021767325.1 Spirochaetales bacterium | reverse complement strand
ACAGGCCCAGGTTCAGGGGATCCCGGTTATCAAAAGCGGATTTACCCATCAGGGTGTGTACCACCGGGATCTGCAGGGTCTGCACGAAGTGGGCAATATCCTCATATGCGTTCGAAGAGATTACTCCGCCGCCGGTAATCACTACCGGACGCTCGGCACTGCGCAACTCCGCGGCGGCACGCTTTATCTGACCAGGATGGCCTTTTGTAGTCGGATTGTAGCCTTCCAGTATCCTCCGCTTTTCATGCTGGCTGGCAAACTCATCGGTTTGTACGTCTTTCGGGATGTCCACTACAATCGGGCCCCGCCGGCCGCTGCCGGCCAGAAAGAAGGCCTCTTCGATAGTCGGGGCTACCTCAGGAGCGGATTGAATGAGATAGTTGTGTTTGGTGATCGGAATGGTGATGCCGGTAATATCAACCTCCTGAAAGGCGTCATTGCCGATCATCGTGCGGGATACCTGTCCGGTGAGCGCCACTACCGGTGAGGAGTCCATATAGGCGGTTGCAATTCCGGTGACGAGGTTAGTCGCTCCGGGACCGCTGGTGGCCAGGCAGACCCCGGTTTTTCCGCTGGCCCGGGCGTATCCGTCGGCCATGTGGGCGGCACCCTGTTCATGGCGGGCCTGTACATGACGAATGTCGGAACGCTGCAGTGCTTCGTAGATGGGCAGGTTTGCGCCGCCCGGATAACCGAAGATAATTTCGGTCCCCGCTTTCTCTAATGCTCTCACCAACGCTTTCGCCCCGGTTGATTTTCCTTTTTTCACACCATCCTCCTTTAGCTATGACGGGGCGGAATGAGTAGTTGACTGGGAGGGCATAAAAAAAGGCCTGCCGCCGGATGGGCGACAGGCCTGTAGTTTGATGCTCTACAGTCTTACCGCTAACCCGACGGTTTCAGGAAACCGGGAACTAGTACGAGGACGACCAGCAGTACGACGACGAGTAGAGAAGTGAGTGGTCTCTGTGCAGTAGTGTCCCAATTCCGCATTCTTCCGATTTCCTTAGCCGTAACTATAGATAGAAACTCAAAGGTTGTCAATAAGTAGTCAAGAAGTAGTTATTCGATTCCGGCCGGCTTGCTTCGATTTATAGAGGGCGCTGTCGGCCCGGGCTATAAAACTCTCAACGGTCTCACTGCCCCGGTATTCGGTTATACCCATGCTCACCCGGATCGATTCCTTTTTAAGGTGTTCCCTCAGACGCTCGGCACTGTTCAGGGCTTCCTCGAGGGGGCATTCCAGGAGCAAGACAAACTCATCTCCGCCCCAACGGGCCAAGAGGTCGATGGGCCGGATGTTCTCCTGCAGGATCTCTGCACACTTTATCAGCACTTTATCCCCCTGCAGATGCCCCTGTAGATCATTTATCTCTTTGAAATGATCGAGGTCGAGTATGATTATAGAAACCGGGGTTTTGAATCGGTCGTAGCGGGCCAGGCGCCTCTCCAGCTGTGAGTGAAACTCACGCCGGTTGGCCGTGTGAGTCAGTTCGTCGGTGACGGCCAGGCGTTCCAGCCGGGTCTGGAAATGATTTATGGTAACGATGAGCAGTATGATTATTACAATCGAGGTAGCCACTCCCACAAGAATGGTGCGGATGAAATTTCGCCGCGCGGAGGAGAGGGCTTCAGTCTCATCCTGCTCTACAATCAAAAACCAGGCCAGGTTGGGCATGTAGCGCGAGGTAACCAGCATAGTGTCGTTGCGGTATGTATAGCTGTCGTTTACCGGTTCCTCGCTTCTGGTGAGAATTCTATCTGCGATCTGGCGGATACCGGGCTGCTCGTGCAGAGAAACCGTACCGATGAGCTCTTTATTCGGATGCGCCTGCACTGTGCCGTTTTCATCTACTAAAAAAATGGTCCGGTTATATTTCTTCTGTTTCTCCTGCAGAGTCGCGGTGAAGTTGTTCATCTTGATGCCCACACCGGTGACACCCAGAAAATTGCCCTGGTAGTCTTCGACCCGGTAGTTGATAAAGATAGTAAGCATGTTGTTCGCTGCCTGATTGGTGTCCACATCTAGGTCTAACTCACGCCCTGACTCCTTGAAATCGAAAAACCAGTCGTCATGAGAATCCTCGCGGCTGACTTTCTTCAGTACTCCGGAGTAGTGGTAGTACTTTTTAGTTTGAGCGGAGACGAAAAAAGTAGAAAAGTAGCCGTATTTGTTCTGAATTTCCTGCAGGTATTGCAGGATCTGCTCCTCATTCCGCTCTCCGGCGAGTGACCAGTCGATCAGAAACGAATTGTTGGCCATCAGGGATGCGCGATTTATCGAGGGAATGAAGTCGCGCTGTATTTCCGAATAGATGTTCTCCCGCAGAAGCGGAAGCGAGGAGAACACGATCTCCTGCCGGACGGCATAGCGGGTGGTGCGGTAGTTGATAATGCTGATGGAGACAAAGGCGATAACTAAGATTATGCTGAGAGCAAGAATAAGACGTACTTTTGAAGATAGTATCATATCAGAAGCATAGTAATTCTGACTATCGTTGTAAAGCTAAAACAGCTTGTCTTTTTACCGCTGCATGGCTAACTTGTAAATAGATCTGGCTGCAGCGGAGGTGTTTTATGCGAACTGGCACAAGAATTGTATCTGTTTTACTGCTTGTAATTCTTTTTTCGGTATCCGGCGTCTGGGCAGGCGGAACTCGTAGTTCCGGCGAAGGGCAGGACCCGAATGAGTACAAGGATCCTAAAGAGCTGGCCGAGCTGATTCAGAGCGGCGAGCCGGAGTATCTGCTGGTGGATGTACGCACTCCCGGTGAGTATAACAGCGGTTACATACCCACTGCGGTAAATATTCCTGTGAGTGAGATAGATGCGCAGCCGCCTGAGATTTCGAAGCAGCAATTGGTGATCGTGTATTGCCGCAGCGGCAGCCGCTCAAACCGGGCGGCCGGAATACTGGAGTCGCTGGGATACACACGGGTTGTGGATTTCGGGGGGATATATCGCTGGGAAGGCGAACTCAACACTGGTGAGTAATGCGTTCATGCATGAGCTGGCGGTAACGCATGAAATCCTCGAAATAGTGCTCAGATATGCACGGCGGAACAGGGTTTCCCGGGTTCACAGAATTACACTGGAAATCGGGGAGTTGAGCGACCTCGAGCAGCCGTGGATTCAACGCTATTTCGATGCAATCAGCCGGGGGAGCCTGGCCGAAGGTGCAGTAATCGAAGTAGAAACTCCGCCCTGCAGATTCCGCTGTGATGCATGCAGTAAAGAATTCGTCATGAGGCTGTCTGCGGATGAGCCGGTTCTCTGCGCCGGCTGTGGCTCGAAGGAAGTGCGGATGATTTCCGGCGCAGAGTACAAAGTAAAAAGTATGGAGGCCACTTGAAAAAGGTAAAACTGATTCAGATTGGCGAGGATATCGAAGCTGACAACCGTGCCGAGGCGGTGCGTGTACGTGGAATACTGGCCGATTCGTCCACTTATATGATGAATCTCATGTCATCCCCGGGAGCGGGGAAAACCAGCCTGATTCTAAAGACGGTCGAGGAGTTGAAGCGGACTCTGCGCATAGCGGTGGTGGAGGCCGACATGGACTCCCAGGTTGATGCTGACAAGCTGAGTGCCGCCGGAGTGCCGGCCGTGCAGCTGCGTACCGGCGGCTTTTGTCATGCCGATGCCCACATGATCCGCAGAACGCTTCCTTCACTGGAGCTCGACCGCACCGACCTCCTGATTTTAGAGAACGTAGGCAACCTTATCTGCCCGGCCCAAACGGACACCGGAGCGCATATAAACGTGATGATTCTGAGTGTTCCGGAGGGCGATGATAAACCGCTGAAATACCCTCTGATGTTCCGCCGGTGCGAGGCCTTGGTTGTAAATAAAACCGATTATCTGGAGATGGGGGATTTCGATATGGAAGAACTGCGCCGGAGGGTCGTAAATCTGAATCCGGATATGCAAATTTTCGAGGTTTCCTGCAAAACCGGCCGGGGGCTTGCGGACTGGTCTGACTGGCTTCTCGGGAAAATAGGCGCGGGCGGGGCTCGGTAGTATACATGACCTCCGTCTGCTTTTATCAGACCCGCATGCCTAAACTGGCCTTGATCAGCAGGAAGGTCGCTTTGATGGGCCCGAAGCGTCCGTAGAGCATCCGCACATACATCTCAATAGCCGATCGGGGCGGGTTTTTAGGGCTTTTACGGGGGTGCATCGATAATGCACCTACCGGACAGCTTGTTATACACACGCCGCACCCGATGCAGCGTTGGGGAGCGAGCACGGCAGTCTGTTTAGTACTGCCTTCCGCGAGGCCGGGAGTGGTTCTCTTTTCGAGTCTAAGCGCCTCCATTGGACAACGGGCTATGCAAATCCCGCATCCGATGCAGAGCTCGGAGTCCACCTGCACAATATAGTTCGAATGCAGGAACTCTCCGGGATTGGGCAGCTTTTTGGCTCTGGAGAGAATGGCACAGCAGCAGCTGCAGCAGCTACAGATAAAATCCGGATGTCTGGTGTTCTGCGCCTGCAGAACCAGCCCTTCGGCCTCTGCCTGTGTGAGATAATCTAGAGTCTCCTGTTGGGTGAGCCGGGTGCCGCGGTTTTCCGCAAGAACCTGCTCGGCCACACCCTCCAGTGTCAGACATGTCTCTTTGAGGTCGGTCTGGCGGCATTCGTGACCGAGCAGCTCCCGTCCTTGCCGGCATATACAGTTCTGAAGAGCAAACGGACCCGGAGAAGAGAGGATTACCTGGCGGATATTGTCATAACGGCTCACACTGCGTTCGGGGAGGATCGTTTCGTTGATCGGGATGGTTCGCATCTGCCGAGGTTTTTCATGGAGAAAGTCGTCCATGAAGGCTTCATCCATATATGTAGCGGCTTCCTGCTCGAAGCCGCGGGTGAGGCGGTCTACCTGAAACTCATACAGCCCTACTGCGAACGGTAGTTTTCCGTACATTCGCTGCTGCTT
>JAASTM010000234.1 GCA_021767325.1 Spirochaetales bacterium | reverse complement strand
GTGAATTTTCCACCGAAGCAGATCGGGCACTTTATGTCCGAGTGCCTGGTGACCGGCTTCTATAATCAGAAAGGCGAAGTGATCCTTGCGGTTCCGGAGAGACCGGTGAGCAACGGTAGTAAATTACTCTAATTAGTAAATAATCAGAAATAACAATATTTTTTAAAGATTTACTAGTATTTTACCCATATTTTTTACCTGTACTCTTTACAACTCAGTCCACAAATACAAAAATTAAGGATAGAGGGAATATCTCATTTACACCTTTCAAAGACGGGCCGACAACGAGATGGTTTCCATTTATCGGTAAGGGGGTCTCTCATGTTTAAGAGCCTAAAAATTGGAACAAAGTTGATTTTAATTGGTGCACTCATATTAATTATACCTCTGGCGGTCGTCGGCTATATTTCGATTACCGAGTCGACCGCAGGCTTGGTAAGCTCGCAGGAAGAGTCGATGCAGGACCGCGCGCGGGATTTAAGCGAAGCCATCGAGGACGTACTGCGGGTAGAGAAGAAACTGGTGCTCAGCCAGTCGGTGGATCCCACCACCGTTGATACCATGAGCATTCTCGATGAGGCCGATCCCGAGCAGCGACAGGCGGCGATAGAGGAGCTCTCGGCTCAACTAGCCCGCTTCATGAATACCGAGGGGCTGGGTGATGCCTATCAGGTAATTTTAACCACCGACACTACCGGTACGGTCGTCGCGGCGTCGGCTCCGGAATATTATGGGGTAGACCTGCAAGACCGGGACTATATTCAAAGCTCGTTGAATGGGAATATCTACGTGGGGCAGCCGGCCCGGAACAAGGTCACCAATGAGCCGTTCGCCCCTGTGAGCGCTCCCATTTACTCTGATGATGGCGAGTTAACCGGAGTGATGGCCGCAATAATGGAACTCGGCTTTCTAAGCGAGTTGATCAACAATGTGCATGTCGGGGAGACCGGGTATGCCTATATGCTGGATTCCAATGGCCTTATTATCGCCCACCCCGATCCCGAGCAGGTGTTTGAAACTAACATAGACGAACTGTCAGGAATGACAGAAATTGCCAACCGCACCCAGGCAAACGAAACCGGTGTAGAGGGTTACATCTTTCAGGGCATAACCAAAACCGCCGGGTTCGCATCAGTGCCCTCAACCGGCTGGTCGGTGGTTCTGACAATTAACGACAGCGAGTTCCTGGCTTCGGTGGTAGCGGTACGCAACAGCATTCTGATAGTGGCGGGGGTGGCCCTTGTAATTGCCCTGCTGATCTTTGTCCTGTTCGCCCGCAGCCTGTCGGTGCCGATCCGGCGCGGAGTGGTGTTTGCCGGGCAGGTAGCCGAAGGCGACCTGCAGGCCACACTGGATATTAAACAGAAGGATGAGGTCGGTGAGCTGGCCGATGCCTTGCACAAGATGATCAATAATTTGAAGCGGATTGTCGGGGATGTGATGTCGGCCGCCGATCAGGTGACCTCCGGCAGTCAACAGCTCAGCTCTACTGCCGAACAGCTCTCCCAGGGGGCCACCGAGCAGGCCTCGTCGGTTGAAGAAGTCTCCTCTTCTATGGAAGAGATGAGCTCCAACATAAATCAGAATGCAGACAATGCCAGTGAAACCGAGAAGATAGCGATTCAATCGGCTCAGGATGCCGAGCAGAGCGGACAAGCGGTTATGGAAGCGGTCGAAGCGATGAATCAGATTGCCGAACGCATCACTATTATCGAGGAGATCGCCCGGCAGACCAATATGCTTTCGCTGAACGCCTCCATTGAAGCGGCCCGGGCCGGAGAGCACGGCAAGGGCTTTGCAGTGGTTGCCTCGGAAGTCGGAAAACTGGCCGCCCGCAGTAAGGATGCCGCCGGTGAGATCAGCGAACTCTCCTCCTCCACCGTCGAGGTTGCGGAGAAGGCCAGGAATATGCTCGACCAGCTGGTCCCGAACATCCGCAAGACCGCCGATCTCGTGCAAGAGATTAGTGCAGCCAGCCGCGAACAGAGCAATGGCGCCGACCAGATCAACACTGCCATCAATCAGCTCGATCAGGTCATTCAGCAGAATGCATCCGCTTCAGAGGAAATGGCCTCGGTAGCCGAGGAGCTGACCGGCCAGGCCGAAGAGCTTCAACAGACCATCAGCTACTTCAACATCAGCGATGAGGATAGGAATCAAAAGAAGGATAAGGATAGACTGAAAATAGAATCGAAGGTAAGCCACGCCCAAGGTACTATTACCGGCGCACCCCAAAACCGCAGCGGGCAAGCTCGTGGCGGCCAGACAGGCCAGTCGGGCCAGGCCGGCGGAACCGCCCCTGGCGGCAGGCAACAACAAGGCGCTCAACCGCAGAATCAGTCAAGAGGTGAAGAGGAAACCGGAATAAAACCGGCGCAATCGAACAATGGACTCGATTCCGACGACTTCGAGCGCTTCTAAACAGGTTCCGGAGGTTCAATGCGGATTTTAGTTGTAGATGATAGCACCTCGTCCCGTCGATTGATCAAAGATGTGCTCTCCCCTTTGTCGGGAGATATTAGTGAGGCGGAAAACGGACGGGTGGCTTTAGAGTCAGTACAGTCGACTCATTACGATGCGGTAGTCACTGATATAGATATGCCCGAGATGGACGGGGTGGAACTCTGCAAACGTATCAAGGAGAATCCCGATCTGCGCGATATTCCGATCATCATGGTCAGCAAGTTCGACTCCGACAAAACCATCAACCGCGGATTCGAAGCCGGCGCCTCCGAGTATGTGCCCAAACATCAGGTTCGCAGTCAACTGCTCGAACGTGTCCGGCACATCCTCGATGAGTTCTCTTTCTACCACAACCAGAGGATACTGGTGGTCGACGACTCCTACACGACCCTCAAACTGATTGCCGGCCGGCTTTCGCGCTACGGGTTCAAAGTCGAGACGGCCAGGAACGGTAAAGAGGCCTTCGAAATCCTCGAGAACAAGGAGGTCAACCTGGTTCTGAGTGATGTGTTTATGCCGGTTATGGACGGGATGGAGTTCCTGCAGGCCTTCAAACAGACCGAATATCACAAGCATATCCCCGTCATCACTATGAGCACCAACAACGACCGCCGCAGTATCCGCAAGATGCGCGAGATGGGCAGCGCGGCCTATTTGATCAAGCCCTTCAACATCGATTCGCTGGTAGTGCTGATCGAAAAGCTGCTTTCGGACCAGTACCTGTTTCTGCTGCAGGAGAAGGAACAGCTGGAGCAGGAGCAGCAGACCCTGCTCGACAATATTACCAGCCTGATTACCGCACTGGAGGCCCGGGATCTGTACACTAAAGGTCACTCCGAGAACGTGGCCCGGATTGCCTCCGGAATGGTTGCCCTGGATGGGGGCAGCGACGAGGAGGTCGAGGAGATCAAGCGCGGTGCCCTGCTGCACGACATCGGCAAGATTGGCATTCCCGACTCGATTCTCAATAAACCGGGCCGCCTAACCGACGAGGAGTACGCCGAGATAAAAAAGCACCCGGAAATCGGGTATAAGATTTTGCTGCCGGTCTCGCGGCTGAACAGCGCCCAGGCAATTGTTCATTACCATCATGAGCGCTTCGACGGCAAGGGGTATCCAGCCGGGCTGGCGGGAAAAGCTATTCCCAAATGGGCCCGGATTGTAGCGGTGGCCGACACCTACGATGCGCTCAGCAACGAACGGCCGTATAAACGGGCCTTTACTCCTGTTGAAGCCAGCAAAGTCATCAAGGATGTAACCGGCACGCAGCTGTGCCCCGAGAGCGTCGAGCTCTTTTTTATGTATATGGAAAAAGTGGGAGTAATAGAAAAGGAGACCCTCTATGAGCACAAATGATATTCATAGAACTAACCAATACTTGACCTTCAGTTTGAGCGACGAGCTGTATGCACTCGAAGTGTCGAAAGTGAAAGAGGTGCTGGAGTATCAACCCATCACCAGGGTTCCCAAAACTCCGGAATATATGCGCGGAGTTATCAATGTACGCGGGGGCATTGTCCCGATTGTGGATCTGCGGCTCAAGTTCAATCTGCCGGCCGGCGAGCGTACGGTGGACACCTGCATCATCGTGCTCGAAATTGCCTTGAATAACGAGACTATTACAGTTGGCACTATCGCCGACAATGTGCACGAGGTTATCCAGCTGCAGCCCGAGGACATAGAGCCAACCCCTAGAATAGGCACCCGCCTAGATACCGACTTTATCGAAGGAATCGGCAAAAGCAACGAACGCTTCCTGGTGATACTGAATATCGACAAAATCCTCACCGCTGAGGAGATCTCCTCGATGGCCGATCAGGCGCAGAGCGAGACTGCAGCGCCCAGCGGTAACTCGGAGTAAAGGGAATATGGCTGAGAGACTGAGAAAGGGCTACCTGCCCCTCACTGTTCTGCTGATTCTAGCGTTGTATGCGACCCTTTTCATACCCTCTCTGTCTCTACGGGCTTTAGCCGGAGCTGTGGCGGCAGCAGCGCTGATAGTTCTGGTTTTCTTGCAGGGCCGGGCGCTGTACAATCTCCGCGAAATAAGCGATACGCGTGGCGAGCAGACCGGTGTGCGGGAAAGAGTAGAACCCGGGGCGGAGAGCAGTACCGCAGACCCCGCGGGCCTGCAGCAGACCGAGCAGGTGCAGCTGGTGGAGCAGCCTTCAGAGGAGCTGCATGAACAGTTGCAGACCGATGCGCACCGTCATGTAATGGAAGCACTCTCGGGCATGGCCGGGGTCATCCCCATCCTGAATCAGCAGCTGCAGGCGGTAATCGACTACACCGAAGAGGCGTCTATGGAGCTGTCGCGCAGCTTCATCAGCATCAACCGCAAGGCCAAGGAGCAGGTACAGGATGTACGCCAGATCTTCGGGGCGATCTCCGAAGGAGAGTCGCACGGCAGCTCCGGCGGTGAATCCGAAAGCGCCCTGGTGGCTATCCGCAGCAATTTGAAGTCCTTGACTCAGGGTTTGGATAC
>JAASTM010000233.1 GCA_021767325.1 Spirochaetales bacterium | reverse complement strand
CTGCTGCAGGGCCGCGACGGGCTGATCCTGGGGATCTGCAACGGGTTCCAGGCGCTGGTACGGACGGGGCTGCTGCCGTATGGGGAGTACCGCCGCCCCGCGGACGATATGCCGACCCTGGCCCGAAACTCCGTCGGCCGACACGTATCTCGTTACGTAACAACGACGACCGTTTCGCTGCGCGAACCCTGGCTGGCAGAACTGTCACCCGGGGAGTTGCACACCGTCCCCGTGAGCCATGGAGAGGGACGATTTTTTTCCACCAAAGATGAATTGGAAAACTTGTTCGCGAACGGACAGGTCGTGTTTCAGTACTGTGACGGCGACGGACGGCCGACGATGGAGTTTCCCGGCAATCCGAACGGTTCGCTGGCGGCCGTGGAGGGCATCTGCAGTCCCGACGGGCGGGTGCTGGGCAAGATGGGCCACTCGGAGCGGACCGGCGACGGGGTGGCGGTGAATGTGCCCGGGCGGAAGGAGCAGGGGCTCTTTCGGGCGGGGGTGGAGTACTTCAGATGAGAATTTATATGAGAGGTGATGGATGCTGGTGACGATTGTTATGGGGAGTTCCTCGGACGCCAAGGTGATGAAGGGGGCGGCGGAGGCGCTGGATGCCTGCGGCGTGGAGTGGGAGGCGCGGATTCTGTCGGCCCACCGGATGCCCGACGAGCTGAAGGCGTATATCGAGACGCAGGAGGCCGCGGGCACGCGGGTATTTATCGCCGGGGCGGGACTGGCGGCCCATCTGCCGGGGGTGATTGCCTCGCACACTACCCGGCCGGTGATCGGGGTGCCGATTCGGGCGGCTTTCGACGGGCTGGACGCCCTGCTGTCGATCGTGCAGATGCCCAAGGGTGTGCCGGTGGCTACGGTGGGCGTGAACAACAGCTACAACGCCGGTCTGCTGGCGGTACAGATGCTGGCGGCGGGAGCGGGAGCTTTTGCGCCGGGCGCCGAGCAGGGCTCAGGCGTGGAAGAGTTAAATGAAAAAGTGCGGCGGCTGCGGGAAGAGCGCGCAGCGGCTTTGATGCGAGAACCACAAAACCGGGAGGTATTCGAATGAAAAAGATGTTGTATGAAGGCAAGGCCAAGCAGTTGTTTGAGACGGGCGATGAGAACACGGTATTGATCCATTATAAGGACGACGCCACCGCGTTTAACGGGGAGAAGAAGGGCAGCATCGCCGGCAAGGGCGAGATGAACAACGCCATTACGGCGCTGATCTTCCAGCTGCTCGAGCGCAACGGGGTGAACACCCACTTTATCGAGAAGACCGGGCCGCGTGACCAGATCTGCCGCAAGACCAGGATCATTCCGCTGGAGGTTATTATCCGCAATGTGGTGGCCGGCAGCATGTCCAAGCGCTTCGGAGTAGAGGAGGGCACGGCCCTGCGGGAACCGGTGTACGAGCTGACCTACAAGAACGATGATCTCGGCGATCCGCCGATGAACGACTACCATGCGGTGGGCTTGGGGCTGGCCTCCTGGGAGGACCTGGAGATCATCTACCGCTACGCCAAGCGGATCAACGCGGTACTGAAGCCCTTTTTCTTGGAACAGGGTATCCGCCTGATCGACTTCAAGCTGGAGTTCGGCTGGGCAAAGCCGCGGGACAAGGCCGACGCCGGGGCTGTTTTAGGGGCTGGTTCGAAGCTTGTGGGCGGCGTCGCCGGGACCGCTGGCGTCGCCGGGACCCCGGCCGAGGAGATCGTGCTGGCCGACGAGATTTCGCCGGATACCTGCCGTTTTTGGGACGCAGAGACCAACGAAAAACTCGACAAGGACCGCTTCCGCCGGGACCTGGGCAAGGTGGAGGATGCGTATCACGAAATCCTCGGCCGTCTGGAAAAAGTTGCTCAGGCCTGAGGTGGGTATGATAGAAGATGACAAACTGCACGAGGAGTGCGGTGTCTTCGGTGTGTGGACACCCGCACCCGGCGGCACCGCCTGCCGGGATTCGGGTCTTTCAGTGGCGCAGGTGCTGTACTACGGGCTGCTGGCCCTGCAGCACCGCGGACAGGAGAGTGCTGGAATTGTCTGCAACGGGATAGTGGCGGCAGGGGACGGGACTGAGGACGCGGGTGCTGCGCGTCTGGCCCAACCGCCGGCCCAACGCTCGGCTCAGCTTCCGGACGCCCCGCCGGCGTTTCAGCTGGAGAAGGGGATGGGACTGGTGGCTGAAGTATTTTCACAGGCAAAGTTGGACGGATTAAGGGGGACGGCTGGACTGGGGCACACCCGCTATTCTACCGCCGGCGGAAGTACCGTCGTCAATGCACAGCCCTTGATCGGCCACAGTAAGCAGGGGCCCTTGGCGGTTGTACACAACGGAAATCTGACGAATGCTGATATCATTCGCGAGCTCCTGGAGGAATCGGGCAGTGTCTTTCGTACTGAAAGCGACTCGGAAGTGCTGCTGAATTTGGTTGCCCGCTCTGCGGTCAAAAAGGGCGCCGCCGAAGCGGTCTGGGATGCTACTCAGGCGGTGCAGGGCTCATTTTCATTTATTGTGATGACCGGTGATTCGGTAATCGGAGCGCGGGACCGCAACGGAATCCGGCCTCTGTGTATCGGTACCCTCGGCGGCGGGTATGTGCTGGCCTCCGAAAGCTGTGCCCTCGATGCGGTAGGAGCAGACTTTCTGCGGGACGTAGACCCGGGAGAGATCGTGGTGGTGAACGATGAAGGGCTGCATTCACTGCGGGGCAGCGAAAAAACCCGCACCCAGACCTGCTCCTTCGAATACATCTACTTTGCCCGGCCCGATTCCGTGGTCGATGCTAAATCGGTGTATGAAATCCGCCGTGAATCCGGAAAAATCCTGGCCCGGGAGGCCCCGGTAAAGGCCGATTTCGTAGCCGCGGTTCCCGATTCGGGGGTGCCGGCGGCGATCGGTTATTCGGAACAGTCCGGCACACCCTATGGCATTGCGCTGATCAAGAACCGCTATGCCGGCCGCTCGTTCATCAAACCCTCCGACGGCGACCGGCGCCGGACGGTGCAGGTGAAGCTGAATCCCATGACCGGAGCGGTACAGGGTAAGAGGGTTGTTCTAATCGATGATTCGATAGTCAGAGGGACTACTATGCAGATGCTGGTGTCGAAGCTGCGGCAGGCCGGTGCGGCGGAAGTACATGTGCGCATAGCCTCGCCTCCGGTGGCCTTTCCCTGTTATTTCGGCATCGACACACCGTATCGAGAAGACCTTATCTCCAGCCGGCACGATGAGGAGCGGGTCAGGGAGCACATCGGTGCCGATTCGCTGGCGTTTCTCTCTCTCGACGGACTATCGGCGGCCCTGGGCGGTAAGGATTCCTTCTGTACCGGTTGTTTTGCCGGTGTGTATCCGGTGGGCGCGCCGATCGGGGCTGCTGCAGCGCTGTTCAATCGCGAGGGGGTGCAGAATGAAGTATAGCGAGGCAGGGGTGGACACCCGGCAGGGCCGGGACCTGGTTGAACGGATCCGCGGCTTTTCTGCCGCTACTATTGCGCCGCCGGCGACTCGGGCCAATGCGGACGGCGGGACCTCCGGCAGCGGAACCTCCGGTAGCGGGACCTCCGGTAGCGGCGGAATAATGCCGGGCCGGGTGCTCGCCGGCTTGGGCGGTTTCGGTGCCCTCTACCAGCTGGGTGAGTACCGGCAGCCGGTGCTGGTCTCAGGCACCGACGGGGTGGGTACCAAGCTGCATCTGGCGGTGCAATCCAGTCGCTTTAAATCTATCGGGATTGATTGTGTGGCGATGTGCGTAAACGACATCCTGTGCCACGGGGCCCGGCCGGTGTTCTTTCTCGACTATCTGGCGCATGCCGATCTGCCGACCGACAGTTTGGCCGAGGTAGTTGCGGGAATTTCGGAGGGCTGTCAGCAGTCCGGCTGTGCCCTGATCGGCGGAGAAACCGCCCAAATGCCGGGTACCTATCGGCGCGGAGATTTTGATATAGCCGGCTTTGCGGTCGGAGTGGTAGAGCGGGATCATCTGGTAGACGGGTCGGATATTGCAGAGGGCGACCATCTGATCGGTTTGGCTGCGTCGGGTCTGCACAGCAACGGGTTTTCACTGGTACGGGCCCTGCTCTCCGCCGCCGATGTCGATCTATCGACGGACTTCCACGGCCGGCCGCTGATAGAAGAGCTGCTCACTCCTACCCGCATCTATGTACCAGCGATTCTGCCGCTGGCAGAGGCGGGGCTGATAAAGGGTATGGCCCACATCACCGGCGGAGGCTTGTACGAAAATCTGCCGAGGATGTTTCAGACCCCGCAGCCTGCGGCCGGCACGGCGGTGAATGGCGAGGTTCAACCGGGCGGGGTGAGACCGAGCCCGGCGCCGTTGGGGGCCTGCTTGTCACGGGATTCATGGCATATTCCGCCGATTTTCGAGTATCTCGAAAGTCTGGGGGTCTCGCACCGGGAGATGCTGCACACCTTCAATATGGGGATTGGCTTCGTGGTAGCGGCTGCTCCGGACCGCAGCGAAGCGGTTGTCCGAAGCCTGGAGGCGGATGGCTTCCGGGCCGGTAGAATCGGCCGGGTAGTTGCACAGGAGGGCCTATGCTTCGAGTAGCAGTGTTCGTCTCCGGTAACGGCAGCCTTGTTCCGCCGCTGCTCGCAGCGGCTCCGGAAATTCCGGTCGAGATCAGCTGCGTGGTGGCCGACCGGCCGGAGGCCCCGGGACTCAACAGCAGCTGGGCCGAGCAGGTTGAGACTATCTGCATCGACCGGAGGCAGTTCTCCGCCGCTGGGCAGGCAGCCGGCCGGAGCCGGTCTGAGCAGCTTTCGGATGCCGTGTTGGCGGCGGTTCGTTCGCGGGCCGATATTCTAGTTTTGGCAGGCTTTCTATCCATTCTGAAAGGTAGTATACTGGAGGTATATGAGGGACGTATATTGAATATACATCCTGCCCTGCTGCCGAAATTCGGTGGGAAGGGGATGTACGGAATGCATGTACATCG
>JAASTM010000232.1 GCA_021767325.1 Spirochaetales bacterium | reverse complement strand
GCCGCGCAGCGGATACTAAGTCGAATTTATAAAGGGCTGCTGGAGAATCTCCGGCAGCCCTTTTTGCTGTTACTATGTCACTCAATATGCCACTGAAAAACTGCTGTACTTACCGGTGTAGGTCAGCCGATTTACGTCGACGTTCACTATGTGGGCGCTGGGCGGCCCCTTCCGGCACCATTGCAAAAACTGCTCCACCCGATTTTGATCACCTTCACAAAAGACAGTTACCGAGCCGTCATATTCGTTTCTCACCCAGCCGTATACATCGTGTCTGCGGGCCGCTTTCATGGCCGAATAGCGAAAGCCGACTCCCTGCACTCTCCCTTCGATATGTACTTTACATGCGATCTTTTTGTTTTCGTTCGTCTGCATGGTTTAAATGTAATGACAGACTAGTCTGAATTCAATGGGAAGAGCTCCTCGATGCGGGCTGCTAACTCCTGATAATCGAAGGGCTTGTAAAGAACCTCGAAAGGAATTGAAAACTCCGGCCGCAGAAAACCGCTGGTAATGATGATCTTTTTTTCATTGCAATAGTTGTGAAGAAACTTAATCCAGTATTCACCGCCGAACACGTCCATCCGGTAGTCCGAGATAATCACCTCTACGTTATGGTCCAGCAGCTGCTTAATGGCCCCGACTCCGTCGGAGGCCACTAAAACCGGAAAACCTTTATTTTGCAGATAATCCCTCAGAGTCAGCCGGATCGCATCTTCATCTTCGACGATCAGTACATATTTATTCGAGCGCTCGGACATCAAACTCCTCGCACGGAAAGAAGATCCTGCATTGTTTTGGTCAGATTGTCGAAATCGATGGGTTTCGGAAAGAATGCATCCGCGCCCTCGGAAAGGATCTTTTCCCCTTCGCTCTCTTCATCCAGTCCGCTGATGGAGATAATGAGCGGAGAAGCCAGATTGGCATCACTCTTTATTTTTCTGCACAGCGAGTGCCCGTCGATGCCGGGCAGATCGATATCGAGTATGATCACTGACGGCTTTTCTTCAGTGATGAGACGCCCGGCTTCGAAACCGTCGAAGGCCTGATAGACCTTGTGCGCCTCGAATTTCTTCTCAAGGATGTTTTTGAGCATTTCATTCAGATCTTGGTCATCATCGATGATGAGAATCTTCTTGCTTTTCTGCCCGGTAATCTCGAGCAGTTCCTCGGGAACACGCATTCCACGGCTTTCCAGAAACTCAAGCAAATCCTCAGCATAAATCCGGTACTGACCACCAGGTGTAGTAAAGGCCTTGAGATGATTGTTCTTGATCCAGTTGATCGCGGTTTGATTCACCACACCACAGATGTTTGCCACCTCGAGTGCCGAGAAAATTCGAACCTTTTTGCCATTTTTCGCCATTTTATATCCTCTCTTTATCACCAACTATGCGGTATCAATCATTGTACCAAAAACATCCAATATGTCAACGTAATTCGTCATAATATTGAAAAAATTTATTAATACTGTAGTTATTTATCTGCTTCCACGAAAATCCCCGCCCCAGAAGCATCCTTATGAACTTATCACGGTCTCCCTGCGATTTCACGAGCATTTTTTCGGTCGCCGTTTCCAGGGCTGCCTGCTGCATCTGCGGGTCGAACTCCTGGGACAGAGCGCTGTCAGCAACGCGCTCATCCACCCCCTTCTGCTTCAGAGCGGCTTTCAGTTTACGAACCCCTTCCGACTTGCGCTTGACGCGGCTGCGAATCCACATCTCAGCAAAGCGATAGTCGTCCAGCAGCTCGAGCCGCTGATATTCATCCAGAGTGGTGTGTATGGAATCTTCGCTGAATTGTCGCTGCCTGAGCTTGTTGTAGAGTTCGAACCGGGAATGCTCACGCCGGGCCAGGAGTTCGGCGGCTTTCTGTTTGGCCCTCAGAAGCTCGTGAGCCCTCTCCAGACGCGTTTTGAGGGCTTCATCGACCTCCAGGTCGACTTTCAGCCCGAAATCGATAAGGGTATGCGGAGGCACAAAAAAAGAGGAGCTGTCGGAAAGGAGTACTTGTACAGACTCCCCCGAAGCTCCCTCTTTGAGTGCGGTAATGGTCGGATTAACGTTTTGAGAACTGGAACTTTCTGCGTGCACCACGCTGACCATATTTCTTACGTTCGACCATACGCGGGTCACGGGTCAGGAAGCCGTTCGCCTTGAGCGGGCTCTGATTGCTCTCATCGTATTTTGCCAATGCACGAGCAAGACCGTGACGGGTGGCACCGGCCTGACCGGTGGGGCCGCCGCCCTTTACGTTCACCATAACATCGTACTTACTGAGTGAATCGGTTACGTCGAGCGGTTGTTTCACCACATAGGTAAGGCCCGGATTCGCAAAATATTCATCAACATCCTTACCGTTTACAACGATTTTACCGCTGCCTTCACGGAGAAATACCCGTGCAACGGAGGTTTTTCTTCTTCCTGTTCCTAATGCAAGATTTGTCGTACTATCCACGTTTATCTCCCCTTACTTATATTTCCAGTTTTTCCGGCTGTTGCGCGGTGTGCGGATGATTCGGTCCCGCGTAGACCTTGAGATTCTTGTACAGTTTTCGGCCGAGAGGGCCCTTGGGAAGCATTCCCCATACAGCCCGTTCCATCGGATAGACCGGTTTTTTTACGATCATCTTTTCGAAACTCTCGCCGCTGATACCGCCCGGATACCCGGAGTGACGGTAGTACATCTTCTGCCGCGGCTTACGACCGGTCAGAGCGACTTTGTCGGCATTTACCACGATCACATAATCACCCATTTCTTGGTGATTCATATATTCCGGCTTGTGTTTTCCCCGCAGTACAGACGCGATTTTGACTGCTGCTCTACCGAGCCGCATACCTTCGACATCCACTACGTACCATTTGCGTTCAATCTTTTCAGGTTTCACAAAAATTGTCTTCATACCCATTCCTCTATACTAAACTTTGCGCGTATATTACTATCCTAAGACGTAGACAAGTGTTGAGCATCTTTTCATATTTCGGTTTTTATGTCAAGGCCGAGGGGAAAGGACGGGGGTTCGGCCCTTACATTTATTTCTCTTCCTTGTCGTTAGATACGGCTTCTTCAGACTCTTCCGTATCCGTCTCGGACTTCTCTTTCTTCTCCTCTATTCGATCACGTATATCGGCAATTCCTATCAACACCGCCACCAATCCGATAAACAGTGCCAGTACAGGGATTCCGCCTTTCAGGAAATCTAACACATAGGGCCACCATTGCAAAGCCCATTCAAAAGGAAGCACCGAATAAATGGTGAATAATAGAATCAGAATACCTACTAATAATGCCGTCATACGCTACTCCTTTTTATATTGGTAAGTTCATATAATATTCAATTTTTGCGCTGCGTCAAGCCTCTACTCCATACGACGGCTGCGCAGCAGCATAACCAGAAAGCCTACACTGAAAAACAGAAGCGGTAGATTCTGCAGAACCACTTCCACTCTCACCAGCTGCGGATAGATGAACACATCCGATGAAACAACCCCGAACAGCTGCAGGGTAGAATAAATGATTTCGCCGTATTCCACAATAACGCCCATTATAATCAGCATCCAGGCGGTATCGCGGGTCTTTGCCCAAAGAAGGATTGCCAGAAAGGTGGCGATAGCTCCGGCTGCCAGCCTGGCGCTTATACTGATAAGGTCTACCGTTTCCATGTTCTCTCCTTACACCTTCTAATTAACGGCAAAACCTCGCCATCTGTAAACTCGGCCGGGACAACCGCCGGAGTTTCTCGATCGGGAGGTAGTAACACGCCCTTTTCCAACATCTGGCGATAAAACCGTGAGTACTCGTCAGCCCCGTATTCGAACTGCAGGTACGGACCGAAGCGTTTTATACCCGGAAGGTCGAATCGGCACCACTGCGAAGAAAAATCACGCTGTAGAAGAGCCTGCAGACCCGTAAGGCTTTTGATCAGCAGATGAAACAGGACCGGACTCGGTTCGTGGGGCTCATATAGTTCAGTCGGGTTCCCCTGCCCCCCTGTGCTGCCCCGCAGACGGTAGACCGGAACCGGCAGAAAGCGGCCCGGAAATGGGATGAGGGGAATAAAAAACTGCCCGTAGCGGCCTTCATTCAGGCGCCGCTGCTGCTCCTCGTCGAGGGCCCAGGGACGGTGCAGGAGTACCCCCTCCATAGGGCCGGAGGGTTCGCCTGAATGCAGCTCGAAGGGGGTGTCTATAATCCGGGCCGGGCTGCCCTGCAGGGCCTGGATTGCCTCCAGCGCATCCTCGATACTGGGGAAATAGGTGATATCCCCAACCCCGGAATACAGCCGCGTAAGCAGCCGATCGGCCCGCCGGCGCCATCTTCCGGGATATTCCGCCCACAGACCCCGCTCAGCCGTCGACTTCAGCACCTGCAGAACCCCACCGGGGCGGTGGCCGGTCAGTGCCCGGCCACCGTTGAGGTAGAAGTCGATGTAACGGGACCCGTCGGGCCCATACACACGGTATCCGCGGGCCCGTTTAACTGTCGGCAACCGGTTCATTTCCGTCCCCTCCACAGGCTAAAACTCATCCGCAATCTTCTCGAGGGATGCGTATTCGGGAATGAACTGGGCTGTCTGTCCGGTTTCGAAGCGCACGAACACCACCAGATGGCTTCCGTTGTGTGCGGTTTTCCACACCACCCCGGCCCCGTAATCGTCGTGATACACCCGGGTTCCCTTTTTCCACTGCTGCGCCTCTTCGCTGTAAGCCCCGGGTCCGCCGGCACCCATCCCCGGCAGAGAGTAGCGCGAATCGACCTCGACCTCCGCCTCCGGCAGCTCGTTCAGAAAGCGCGAAGGCATCTGAAAATTGGTGCGCCCCCAGATCATCCGCTGCCGGCAGGCGGTAAAATAGAGCTCGTAGCGCGCCCGGGTAATACTGACATAAAAGATGCGCCGCTCCTCCTCCAGCTCGTCGTCCTTTTCATCCGGACGGCTGGGAAACAGGCCCTCTTCCATACCGGTAATAAT
>JAASTM010000231.1 GCA_021767325.1 Spirochaetales bacterium | reverse complement strand
ATGGCAATATCCTGCCCGATCCAGTTACCCATCCGGTACCATGAATTGAATCCGTACAGATCCGCAGAAATCGGTATACTTATTTCGCGGGAAGCCTTTTTCACAAAGGATTCAATAGCTTCGGTCTTTAGCATGCCGGGTTTCCTGTGACGGTAATAGGCTGTCGACAGGTCTCCGTCTGAAGGGAAGCGGATGTAATCGAACTGAATCTCATCAATCCCCAGTTCCTGCAGTTCCCGTGCAATCTCGATGTTATAGTCCCACACCTCTTCGCTGAAAGGGTCGGTCCAGAACTCCCGCTGCACGTAACGGGTTTTCTCCTCCCCGTCCTCCTCGTACTGTTCGGGAACGGTATGGCCCCAGGGAGCATCCTGTGTTCCATCCCATATGGCGTATTTATTCCGGTCGGCCCGGTACAGACGCTTGTCCTTGAACACCACCATCCGGCCGATCACGAAAATACCTGCCTGATGGGCCTTTTCCAGCAGTTTCTCCAGGTCGAAAACGGTGTGGTCCGCACCGATTTCCGCCGGGCGTTCGAGCTGGGTTCCGTAGGTCAGCCGGCCCCAGTCGTCCTTTACATCTACAACGATCCCGTTGAAACCGTGTGCCTTCATGAACTCGATGTGTTCGTCTATCCGCCTTTCGGTCACGTTATACGCATTCAGATAGATGGCCTGGATCTCGGAGTGAGAGGCAGTGGCATTCTCTTCGGCCTGCCGCCCTCGTATCTGCGGGCGCAGCAGAGGAGGCCGGATACTCCAGGTTTCGGATTTGAGGTTGTATACCCCGCGGGCATCCTTGAAATGTACCTCCAGCGCAGGATCGTCGGTGATGCCGCCGCTGTAATTATTGATAGACAACAGCTCATCGGTCTGCCCGGGCAACTCAATCGTCTCCATCATATGGGTATCGGTGTTGTAGCGGTAAATCAGCCTATCAAAGGCGGAGGCGATAAACAGGGAATGCGGCTGTCCCGGCACCATTGCAAGATCGGTGATTTCCTCGTAAAAACCGGCTCCGCGGTACAGCGCATCGAGGTGTTCGGACTCTTTTCTCCAGCTCGCACCGCCATCCTCGCTGATAAACAGCCCGTTAAACGAGGTTCCCAGATATATTCTCTGGGGATAACTCGGGTCGAAACTCACTGCGGTCAGGTAATCCTTCGATTTTACCGGGTAGCGCAGCCGCACCTCCGACCAGGAACTGCCGGCATCACTGCTGGTATACAGAGCGGTGCTGGTGGTTGCGGCCAGGCGGTCGGGATCGCGGCTGTCCAGGCTGAGTGAGGTAAACCGGCGGTAGTGTGTCTGCTCGAAAGGCCACACCTGGTCGCGGGGCAAGCCCCGATTAATCGCTTTCCACTCGCGTCCGCGGCTCTCTGACCGCAGAGCTCCACTGCTGTCGGAGAGGGCGTACATATGTCCCTCAGCGCCTCTGGCGATATGGGTGAGTCTGTACTCCTGCTCAGCCTGCTCATCAGCTGCGGCTGCGGCGGCCGGGATGAGAACAAGATATAAGAAAACCAGCCACATGGCTGGACGACGGTGATTCTTCAGTTTACTCAATTATGCTACCTCTCACTGGTACTCCCTGATGGCCGGTTACAGCACTGGAGCAATCATTCTAAAGATCGAATTTCTCAGACGCCGGAAGATCGAGAGCTCCCGAATATCCTCGAAACTGACCTGCTTACATTCTGCAACATCCGCATTGAATTGTGCAATAAGCTCGGCGGTAATTTTGGTGTCATAAAAAAATGCATTTACCTCGTAATCGAGATGAAAGCTGCGAGTGTCCATATTGCAGCTGCCAACGGTGGATATCATCGTGTCCACTATCATTACCTTGGCATGCAAAAAGCCCTGTTCATACAGATAAATATTTACCCCTGCCTTGAGCAGGTCTTCGAAATAGGTGTGTGCCACCCAGAAGGGAATCCGCTTATCCGGGCAGCCGGTCATCATCAAATTCACCTCTACCCCGCTAAGGGCTGCGGTCTCGAGGGCATTCATCAGCGGCTGGTCGGGGATAAAATAGGGGCTCTGGATACTTATCCGGTTGTTGGCGTTGCTGATGAGATGCAGAAACAGCTTTTTGATAGAATTCCAATCCGAGTCGGGACCGCTGACCACGATCTGCATTGGCAGAAAGCTGCCGCGGGTAGCGGGTAGCGGGAAAAAGCGTGCATCCTGAATCACATCGCCCCCGCTGTTATACCAGTCCGAGAGAAACACCCCCTGCAGCAGCTGCACACTCTCGCCCTCGAGGCGCAAATGAGTATCCCGCCAGCGATGAAAGTTGCGCCCGCCGTCCATATACTCCAATCCGATGTTCATGCCACCGGTATACCCGATCTGCCCGTCGATTACCACTATCTTCCGGTGGTTGCGGTAATTCAGCAGCCGGCTTGAAAGGATATTCATCGGGTCGAGGAAATAGCGCGCATCGATAGGCGATTCCTTCAGTTCCCGCTTGAACTTCCAGCTCAGTTTATTAAAGCAGCCGACTCCGTCGAACAGGAGTCTGACTTTGACCCCTTCCTGAGCCTTTCTCTCCAGGATCTCTTTTATACGCCGGCCGAGTTCATCCGAGCGGTAGATGAAAAACTCCATATTGATGGTATCCTGCGCGTTTTCCAGATCGGCGATGAGTTCATCGAAAAACGGGCCGCCCTCATAGTAGAACTGCACACTGTTATTCAGGGTAAGGATACTGTTTCCGGACTGCAGAGCCAGACTTATGGTTTTCACCATATCGTTATCGAGTTCGTATTCAGTGCCGGTATTCTGCAGGAAGGTTTTCTGCTGCTCGAGTATCGGACCGAGGTATGTTTTGAAGGTGCGCTCGGGAAGCTGCTTCATGATTTTCTTCTTCTTCCAGTTCACACCGCTCAGCAGGTACAGGCCGGCTCCGAAATACGGTAAAAAATAGATGGCCAGAATCCAGGCCACCGCTACCTCCGGAGGTTTGTTATCCAGCACGATTTGGATTGTCAGCACAATCACAAAGGCAAAGTAGAAAAAGAGTAAAAATGATCCGATATTGAGAAATGCTGTCATTCGTACCCGCCGACGCTGAGATCAATGAACATCCCAGATGTCTTCGAAAATCTTGAGTGATATTGTATAGCAGAGTTGATTTTTTTCCAAGCTTAAACCAGTATTGACGGTGATGAATCAATTATATCAGGTTGAGATCACCGATCTGGCATTCGGCGGCGAAGGGGTCGGCCGGATCAAAAACATGGTCTGTTTCATCCCCTTTACCGCCCCCGGCGATAGAGTAGAGGTGGAAATTACTCAACGGAAAAAGAAGTTTTTTCGCGGCAGAGTGGCTGCATTGACCGCCCCCTCGCCGCTGCGGGTCGAACCGCCCTGCCCCTATTTCGGGGAGTGCGGCGGCTGCCAGTGGCAGCACATCGATTATACCCAGCAGCTCGAATCGAAGAGAAGTCATCTCCAACACATTCTGCGCAAATCCGCCGGCATAGAGTACCCTGTCCCGGCCCCGCTGCCTTCGCCGCAGATCTACCGGTACCGCCGTTCGGCCCGGTTGAAGGTGAACGCCGCTGGTGAAGTAGGCTTTTTCAGGGAGCAGAGCAACACTGTGGTGCCCATCGAGCACTGTATGGTGATGGAAACGGTGTTGAATAAAGAAATTCCCGCTATCAAGGCCGAAATCGCCGCTCAGCTGACTGCCGCTGAGGCCGCAGCCCCGCCGCTGCTGCCCCTCGAGGTGGAACTGGGCTCTGAGGACGGAAAAACCGCGGCACACGACTTCCTCTATCAGGGGGAGCACTCAAAACAGGGATTTCTGCAGGCAAACCGCGGGGTGAACAGTTTGCTGCAGTCATTTATCCGCCAACATATCGATACCCTGACCGAGGAAGGCGATACGGTTCTGGATCTGTTCTGCGGCGACGGAAACCTATCCCTGCCGCTGGCCGCTTCGGGAGTACATGTACTCGGCTATGATATCTCCCGGCCTGCAATCAAAAAAGCGCAGCGGGCCGCCGCGGAGATGTACGCCGCAAATGAATCCGCCGGCAGATGCAGCTATCAGCGGGCCCCTTTCCAGAAGATAATGACCACCATCGCAGAAAAGGCGCCGGAGATCAGGGCCGCAATTTTCGACCCGCCCCGTCAGGGACTGGCCGGCAAAGCGGGGTCAATTGCCGCTATGGGCTTCCCGGTGGTCCTGTATATCTCCTGTATTCCGGCGATTCTGGCCCGGGATTTACTGTTTTTTATCAAAGCCGGTTATGAAATCAGAGAGATACAGCCGATGGATATGTTTCCCCATACCTACCACCTCGAAACTGCGGTAGTACTCACCCTGCCGGTCGCTTAGGAAAGAGTCGATACACAAGGAGTACCGAATGGATTCAGAGCAGGTCAAACAGGTCAAACAGGCCAAACAGGAGTTACGCCGCACAATCCGGCGGCGGCTCAGAGAGTTTCCCTTCGAAGAGCAGCAACGAGAATCCCGGGCGGTAAGTGCCGCCTTTGTCCGCCGGCCGGAATGGAGCGGCAGCCGGGATGTGCTGCTGTTCCTCTCGATGACGGGAGAAATCGATACTCACGGTCTGCTGCAAGCCGCGATTGACGCCGGCAAACGGGTATGGGCCCCGCGGATGCACGGCAGAGAAATGGAATTCCACCTTATCTGGGACCCCGAGTCAACCGCCGATCCGGACTATCGGGCGGGGAAAGCCTCGGGCCCCGAGCGGCAGCCCCCGCTCTCATACCTCGATCTCGACTACAACCCGTACGGCATATGGGAGCCGCAGAGGTCGTCTCCGGTGTTCGGAGCTGCGACTCATATGGGGCCGGGCGGGCGTTGTGTTATGGCAGCTCCCGGTCTGGCTTTCGACCGCAGCGGCGGGCGGCTCGGCCGCGGCAAGGCGTATTACGACAAGTGGTTGAGCCGCCACGAAGAACTGCTGGATAACTGCCGATTGGTACCGATTGGCATCGGCTTTTCTAT
>JAASTM010000230.1 GCA_021767325.1 Spirochaetales bacterium | reverse complement strand
TTCCAGATTACCGTCTCCTCGGAACTCATGGCCATTCTCTCGGTTGCTCGCGACCTAAAGGACATGCGGGAGCGCATTGCAAAAATGGCGCTGGGCTACAACAAGAAAGGCGATCCGGTAACCGCTGCCGACCTTGAAGTCGACGGTGCAATGACAGCTCTCATGGTCAAAGCAATCAACCCGACCCTCATGCAGACCATCGAAGGTCAGCCGATGCTGGTTCACGCCGGTCCGTTTGCCAATATCGCGATTGGACAGTCATCTATTATTGCCGACCGGGTCGGTCTCAAACTCGCGGATTACCATGTAACCGAAAGCGGCTTTGGTGCCGATATCGGTTTTGAGAAGTTCTGGAACCTGAAAGCCCGCTACTCCGGGTTGACCCCCAACGCTGCAGTTATAGTTGCAACCGTGCGTGCCCTCAAGATGCATGGCGGCGGACCAAAAGTGGTACCGGGCAAACCCCTGGACGATGTATACAGTCAGAAGAACGTAGAACTGGTTGAAAAGGGAACCGAGAACCTGGTGGCGCATATTGAAACAGTAAAGAAGAGCGGCGTATCCCCGGTTGTATGTATCAATCATTTTTATACCGACAATGACGAGGAGATCGCCGCCATAAAACGCGTTGCTGAAAAAGCCGGAGCCCGGGTCGCCGTTTCAAAGCACTGGGAAAAAGGCGGTGAAGGGGCCCGTGAACTGGCAGAAGTGGTTGCGGAGGCTTGTGAAGACACCCATGAGTTCAAGTTCCTGTATCAGGAGGATACTCCGCAGAAAAAGCGCATTGAACTGATTGCCAAAGAGGTGTATGGCGCCGACGGAGTCGAATATACTCCCGAAGCCGAAGCTAAACTCAAAAAGGTTCAGGACAATCCCGAACTCGCCAAAATGGGTATCTGCATGGCCAAAACACAACTCAGCCTCTCCCATGACCCGGAACTGAAGGGCCGTCCTAAGGGTTGGACCCTGCCGATTAAAGATATCTATGTGTATCAGGGAGCAGAACTGATTGTACCGGTAGCCGGCGGAATAAAACTAATGCCCGGCACAGCCTCAGACCCGGCATATCGACAGATTGACGTTGATACAGAAACCGGAGGGGTAACCGGCCTGTTTTAAGACTTCAGGATAAAACCTACGGCCGCCCAAGCACCTCTGCCTGGGCGGCTTTTTTATTGCATTATTTAAACATACAAAGGGGGTATTACCTTCACAAAAAGATTGTTTCATTATATAAACAAATTCAGGTGTTTTTTTGAATTTTCTATTGACACTCTGTGTTATATTTAACATCATGTTATAAATAAAACACATTGTTTTATTTTAATACTTTTTCTACTGAGAGGTGGTGTATGGAACGCATACCCGTTGCAATTTTAGGAGCTACTGGAACCGTGGGACAGAAGTTTATCACGCTTCTGCAGGACCATCCCTATTTTACGATCAGAGAGTTGGTCGCTTCCCCTAGAAACGAAGGCAAGACCTACAAGGAAGCCTGCGCATGGAAACAGAACACACCTATTCCTGCCGAAATAGCTTCAATGAAACTCAAAACAACAACCACACCCCTCACCAGCACAATTCTTTTTTCCGGACTCGATTCATCAATCGCCGGCGAAGTTGAAGAAAACTATGCCGATCAAGGCCATATTATAATTAGCAACTCGAAGAACCATCGCATGGATCCGACTGTGCCCCTGGTTATTCCCGAAATCAATCCGGATCATTTTGCACTCCTGGCAGAGCAACGCTGGAATGGAGCAATCCTGACCAACTCGAACTGCTCTACGATGTTTCTCGCCATGGCCCTGGCACCGATCGAGGAGACGTTCGGTTTGACCGCCGTACAGGTGAGCACAATGCAGGCCATCTCCGGAGCAGGCTACCCCGGTGTCCCCTCCTATGACATCATTGGCAATGTGATACCGTATATCGGTGGTGAGGAAGAGAAGATGGAGGAGGAGACCCAAAAGATTCTGGGAACCCTGGCCAACAACCGTGTCAAAGACGCCGATTTCGCCGTAAGCGCACAGTGTAACCGCGTCCCGGTAGTAGACGGGCACACCGAAACCCTCTCGATTGCCCTGAAGCAGAAAGCCTCGCCCGAGGAAATCAAGAAGGTAATGAGTGCGTTCCGCGGACTGCCGCAGAAGCTCGATCTGCCTTCAGCCCCGCCGCAGCCGCTGCTGGTCATGGAAGAGCCCGACCGCCCGCAACCGGCCCGGGATGTGTGGCTCGAAAACGGCATGGCTACCCTGGTCGGCAGAGTCCGTCCCTGCCCCGTGCTGGACATCAGAATGGTGATTCTCGGCCACAATACTGTCAGAGGTGCCGCAGGGGCCGCAGTGCTCAACGGCGAGGCTATGTATAAACTCGGCCTGTTAGGAGATAATCCGGCCCAGGAAATTGATCTACAGCTTCTAAAGCGCCGCGCTGCAGCTTTGCACGAAACGCATGAACTAATCGGAGAGTGTTGCTAAAATAGAAGAGCCGCCGGATTGCTCCGGCGACTCAATATAAAATGTGGAGAAGAGGATAAACTCACTCAAGGACTCACTCAAAGGACCGCCGTTTTCACACGGCGGTCACTTTTATTATCTTAGTAGCCCATATCCATCATCGCATCGGCGACTTTCTTGAATCCGGCGATGTTGGCGCCCTTCACATAGTTGATGTAGTCGGCACCAGTACCCTCACGAACACATGCATCGTGGATATTGCCCATGATCTGCTTCAGCTTCTCGTCGACCTCTTCCTCGGTCCAGGAGAGCTTCATCGAGTTCTGAGACATCTCGAGACCTGAAACTGCAACCCCGCCGGCGTTAGCAGCCTTGCCCGGACCAAATGGAATCTTGGCTTCCAAGAACTTCTCTACAGCGTCTGCGGTGCAGCCCATGTTGGAGGTCTCAATCACGTACTTTACGCCGTTCTTCAGCAGAAGGTCTGCATCTTCGCCGTTCAGCTCGTTCTGGATTGCGCAGGGGAAGGCCATGTCGACTGCGACTTCCCAGGGTTTGCGGTTCGGAACGAATTTGGCTCCGAATTTTTCTGCATACGGGGCCACGATGTCGTTATTGCTGGCCCGCAGCTCGAGCATGTAGTCCCATTTTTCCTGAGTGTTCACGCCATCTTCATCAACAATGTAGCCGTCGGGTCCGGAGATGGTAACAACCTTGCCGCCGAGTTCGGTAGCTTTAATACATGCACCCCAGGCTACATTACCGAAACCAGAGACTGCAATTCGCTTGCCCTCCAGGGTATCGTTGTGGGCTTCGACCATATTCTTTGCAAAATACAGCGCACCGTAGCCGGTAGCTTCGGGACGAATCAGCGATCCTCCCCAGTTGCGGCCTTTTCCTGTAAGGACGCCGGTGTTCTCGATCTGAAGCCGCTTGTATGCGCCGTACATGTACCCGATTTCACGTCCGCCGACACCGATATCTCCGGCCGGCACATCGGTTTGCGGGCCGATATAGCGGTGCAGCTCTGTCATGAAAGAGCGGCAGAAACGCATGATTTCGTTGTCGCTTTTGCCCTTCGGATTGAAATCCGAGCCGCCTTTACCGCCGCCCATCGGCAGGGTGGTGAGGCTGTTCTTGAAAATCTGTTCAAATCCGAGGAATTTCAATCCGCCCAGGGTTACACTGGGGTGGAAGCGAAGGCCGCCCTTGTAGGGCCCCAGAGTATTGTTGAACTGGACTCTGTAAGCGCGGTTAACCTGAACCTGACCGTTGTCATCTTCCCATTCTACTTTGAACTGAATAACTCTATCGGGTTCAGTGATTCGTTCGAGAATTTTGGCATTTACATACGCCGGATTCTCGTTGACTGTGTCGATTATAGATTCAACCACTTCCCGCACAGCCTGAATAAACTCAGGTTCGGAAGGGTTTTTTCTTTCGATCTCAGCCATAAACTGATCTAAATTGTACATAGTATCCTCCGTCAATTCGTATACCGGTAAATTTTGTACTATTACTCTATCCCGGATTTATCGTACAGTCAAGTTTTTTCGTAAACATAATTCCTATAATTTTACTTTTTCCGCAATTTGCTTTATGTAAATCACTATATTACTCAATATAATCTTGAATAGCATATGTGATTAGAATATGTTATACTTAAAGCAACTCTATTCCTTTGGAGACTTCCATGTACGAACAACAACACTCCAGCACAGAAGGTTATTATTTCAAAGAAACCTCATTCAAACAACTGATGGCTAATCGGGTGGGAGATATCCTGCTGGTGTGCAGTGAATATGATAAGTTTATGCTGGAAGAGGATGGACGCATCGATGAACTCCTGTTCCAGGAATATGTGTCGCTGAATCTGCGCTATCCCCCTAAGTTTACCCAGGTTTCCAATGCCCACGATGCTTTCGAGATGCTGCAGAAACGCTCTTTCGATCTGATTATAACTATGCTCAACATCGGAGATGTAAATGCCATTGATCTGGCCAAGCGCATTAAAGAAACCTATCCATCCAAACCGATCATTGTACTCACTCCTATTTCAACCCGCGAAACCATGATCAAACTGCGCAATACGGACCTCAGTTCCATTGATTACATTTTTTCCTGGCAGGGGAATCCCAATATTTTACTGGCTATGGTAAAGCTCATCGAGGACCGAATGAATGTGGCCTACGATGTAAACACAGTGGGCGTGCAGACCGTCGTGCTCGTGGAAGATTCGGTGCGCTACTACTCGAGCTACCTGCCGATGATTTACCGCACCCTTTTCCGGCAAGCCCGCTGCCTGATGACCGAGGGGCTCAATGAATGGCAGCAGACGATGCGGATGCGCGGACGCCCGAAAATCCTGCTGGCCCGTACCTACGAGGAAGCGGTGCAGCTGTACAACACCTATAAGCACAATCTGTTGGGGATAATTTCGGATATCACCTATAAAAAGGACGGAGAGATGGACAAGCACGCCGGCCTGAAACTCTGCGAGTATATCCGTTCTGAGAACAAGGAGCTGCCGATCCTCAT
>JAASTM010000229.1 GCA_021767325.1 Spirochaetales bacterium | reverse complement strand
ATGCTGATTGTGGCACTGGTGATGCTGGTCTTTTTCAAATATAAAAAGTGGCTGTAGAATTTTACTACACCGTGATATTTTACTATGCTCAAGTGTATAAGGAGGAACACACGTGAACGGTTTTATTCCAATTACTGATGATGTGTATTATGTCGGGGTGAACGACCGCGAAACACATCTTTTCGAGAATATGTGGCCCCTGCCCAAGGGAGTAACCTACAATTCATATGTAATCAAAGATGAGAAAAATGTTCTGGTTGATACGGTTAAAGTGTCAAAGATGGCGCTCTTTCTGCAAAAACTGCGCGGGCTCCTGCAAGGGGAGCAGCTCGATTACTTGGTGATCAACCACATGGAACCGGATCACTCCGGTGCGATTCTCGAGATTATACAGAACTTTCCCGAAGTAAAAATCGTAGGCAATAATAAGACCTTCGATTTCCTCAAAGGCTTTTACGGTATCGAAGAGAATCTGTATGAGGTAAAAGACGGAGACGAAATCAATCTGGGTAAGCACAACCTGAAGTTTTACCTTACGCCTATGGTGCACTGGCCGGAAACCATGATGACCTATGATCAGAACGACAAGATTCTGTTCGCCGGGGATGCCTTCGGCGGTTTCGGTTCGCTAGACGGCGGTATATTCGATGATGAGGTAAACATCGAATATTATGAGAACGAGATCCGACGTTACTATTCGAATATCGTCGGTAAGTTCGGCCCGATGGTGCAGAAGGCGTTGAAAAAGCTGGAAGGGCTGGATGTCAAAATTGTCGCTTCGACCCACGGGCCGGTGTGGCGCAGTAACCCCCAGCGCATCATCAACAGCTACGACCGCTGGAGCCGCTACGAGGCTGAACCGGGTGTGGTGATCGTCTTCGGTTCGATGTACGGCAATACCGAGAAAATGGCCGACTATGTGGCCCGGAAACTGGCCGAGTACGGTGTGAAAAATGTGCGCATGCTCAGCAGTTCGACCACTCACGACTCCTACATCATCAATGAGATCTGGAAGTACAAGGGCGTCATGTTCGGCAGCTGTACCTATAATGTAGGGCTGTTTCCGCCGATGGAGGCCCTCATCAAGAACCTCTCGCACAAGGGCATCAAGAACCGGGTCTTCGGCGTGTTCGGCACTTACGGCTGGTCCGGCGGCGGCGTGAAAACCATCATGCAGTATGTGGAACAACACAAATGGCCTACGGTTGCCGATCCGATCGAGGTAAAACTGACCCCTTCGGAAGAGCACTATGAGCAGCTGGACGACCTGGCCAAAAAGATGGCTGCGGCCATCAATGAATGAGAAGTGTGTGTAATCCACCGCGATCGCTTGTAGTGTGCCGACAATTTGTGTACATTCTACGTAATGACACAGATATGCTTAGTTCGCCACGGAGAGACTGACTGGAATCTGCAGGGTCTCGTACAAGGATCAACCGATATCCCCCTGAACGAACGGGGGTATGCACAAGCCGGGGTAGCCGGGGAGTATCTGGCGCAGGAAAACTGGGATTTTCTCTACGCCAGCCCCCTCTCCCGGGCATATGCTACCGCAACCGTCATTGGTGAGCGGATAGGAATTTCAACCATACACACCGAATCTCGACTACAGGAGCGCCACTTCGGCCAGGCCGAGGGTATGGAGGTCGTTTTGCGCAAGGAGTTCTTTCGCGGCAAAGCGATTCCCGGAGCCGAAACCTGGGAAGAGGTACAGGCCCGCGGGCTCGAAACAATCGAGCAGCTTGCGCTGCGGCATCGGGGCGCCCGTATCCTGGTGGTTTCGCACGGAGGTTTCATCGCCGGTCTGCTCTCGGTAATCAGTAAAGGCGAAATCGAACCGGGTAAACCACCCCTGAAAAACGCCTGCATGAATATGCTCAGCTACGACGGCAGCTGGAAGGTGGAGTGGTTTAACCATGTCACCCCCGAGCTGGAGGCGGTTACAGCGGGTCGTTAGCACATACGCAACAGTGCCGGTTCCGTTCAACCTGCATTTCGCTTAATGAGCCCTGCAGGCCGTCATAGACTGCTAATCGGCCGGTATATGGAGTACCGATACCGGTGATGACCTTGATCGCTTCCACGGCCTGAAGACCGCCCATCACTCCTACCACCGCCCCCACTACCGGAGTAGATAACTTGTGGCCGCTCTTATCGGTCGGATCTTTTAGTTCGGAGAAGAGACATTCAAGGCATGGCGTGGTTTTGGGTATGATTGTGGTGAGCTGACCGCTAAACCCGTGGACTCCGGCATGAATGAGCGGAACTCCCCGGGTAACAGCATACTTATTGAGTATAAAACGGGTTTTGAAGTTATCCAGGCAGTCAATGAGAAGATCGCTGGCCGGTATGAGCCCGGAAACATTGGCAGCATCCAATTCTTCGGTTGAAAAGGTTATGTTAATTTCAGCATTGAGTTCCGAAAGGCGCTGTGCCGCGGCTTCGGCCTTCATTCTACCGACATCCCGCTCGGTATAGAGAATTTGCCGGTTGAGGTTGGATATCTGAACTCTATCGCTATCAATCAGATGCAGGTTGCCGGCTCCCGCTGCCGCTAAGTAATATAAAACCGGTGAACCTAAGCCGCCGGCACCTACGACTGTAATCCGGCTTTTCGAGAGCCTGTCCTGACTTTCCGTATCCCATTCGGCTATTTGCAGTTGTCGTTCATAGCGATCCATGCGCATATCTCCCTTCGCTATAAACATAACAAAAAAACTTGACCTGGTCAGTCATTTCAACTAGAGTAGAGCTGACACATACTATCTTCCGAGTCCCTTGACCTGTGGCGGATCGCTATGGACTTTGGACCGATGGGGTAGACCGGAAACGGCTGCCCTCCCGTGCTTGGAAAGGAAGTCTGATGAAGAAAAGTATAATCATCTCGTTTTGCTCAGCCGTCGTCTTATGGGCCGGCGCACTCGTGAGTGTTGAAGCTCTCGACATCATAGTGAACCACAGCCTCAGTAGGTCCTACGATCGTGCGGAACTGCAGCGTATTGCCCGCTCCCGGCCGGTCGGCGACCAACTGTTACCCACAGTTGCAATCGAAGAGCTGGTTCCGGTGTGCCGCAGCATGGAGAGTCTCATCGTAACATCCGGATCCGGAGAAACAGTCCGTCTGAGCGGCCACGGTTCGGTATTACCACTTTACCACAGTTACCTGCATTTGGCTCCCGGGGGCCAGCTGCGCTTTCTGCAGACAAATGGCGATGGCCGCATTGAGAGTAGCCTCGATTCGGTAGAGTCCATCGGTATTGCGGCGGAACTGCTCGATTCGGACAGCCTGGAGGTATGGATTTCCTGGGAAGGGGTTGAGGAGCTCAAAGCTGAAATACGGCGCTGGGCCGAACTGCACGGGGTCGAAGTGCAGGTGAACGAGGTTCCCAAAAGTGACTCGAAAGTGCTCTCGGTGCTGCGGGGGGGCGGCCGGCCGCCGGATATAGTGCTGATCCAATCGGATTACATTCCACCCCTCACTGCCGCTGGGGCACTGCAGCCGATGGTGCGCTTTCCAACCAATGGTTTTGCGGAAAAGAGCCTGGCCGCTCTGAGCCTGGATGGGCAGTTGTGGGCCGTGCCGTTCTATTTTGATGCGCAGATGCTGTTCTACCGGCGCGATCTCGTGTCGATCGACCGGGGAAGCAACGGCACAGCCGGCCCGACTGGCCGCACGGTTGAATCCGGATGGGATCTTGCTCAGTTCGAAGAGATATCCCGCGGATTGAAGGCGCGGGGCATTGCCCCGGCATCCTGGAATGCCTTCAGCGCCTACTGGCTGCTGCCGTTCCAGCTCGGCTTCGGAAAACAGAGCATTCTGGAGGCCGACGGGAGTGTGCGGGCCGATGACCAGGCCAGCATTGAAGCAGTAGAATATTTGAAGTACCTGATTGACAAGGAAATTCTCGACTTACGGGAGCGCGATTCCATGTTTTCGCGCTTTATCTCCGGCGAGGTGGCGATGATGCTTTCGGCCAGTTTTTCTATTCCCGAGCTTGAGCGGCTGGGCGTCGACTTCGGGGTTGCCCCCTTTCCCGACGGACCGGAGGGACCGATCCGTCCGCTGCTCGATTTCAAGGGATTCGCAATAGCCCGTAAAACCCGCCGCCCGCTGCTGGCCCGGCGCTTCCTGCTCTCGATGAGCGATCCGGCCGTGCAGCACCTCTTTACCCGGGCAGTCTCCAAGCTGCCGGTCAGCGAGCCGGCCTGGAAGCTGGCGCAGAGAGAAAACCCGTACTTTCAGGTCATGCGGTATTCCTACGACTCCGGTGTGCCGGTGCCTGCAAGCCGGGGATACAAGGTATTCAAGAACACCATGTGGAAGATGCTTCGCTTTCTGCTAACCGGCAAGATGCCGGTAGCAACGGGATTGCAGCGAGCCCAGAATCTTATTGATAACCAAATGAAACGTTAGGCTCCCACGAGGGCCTGCGGGTAGTAATAAATAGGAGGAACAGATGAAACGGAAGTTTGCCTTACTCACGGCAGTACTTACAGTATTACTAATCATTATTTTTATCGGCTGCACGAGCGCCCCTACCGGGCTCAGGACCGCGGATGCCTCTGAGAAGACGGCTGTAGAAGAAAAATCGGCCGAAGAAAAGGCACCGGAGGCAGCACCTGAGGCGGGTGACTGGAAGATAGAACTGAATGGTGTGCGCAGCGATTCGGTTTCGGCGCAGGGTTTTGACGAGGCCAAGGAGCACAGCTCGCATTACCGCGAAATAAATGACTACATGGCAATGCCGTTCTGGTATCTGGTTGCAATGGTTGATGGTGAAGATTCGAAGCACCCCTGGCTGTTTGATGAGGAGGCCTGGCAGGCCGGCTACGATATCACCCTAACAGCCTCCGACGGCTATGCGGTTACCTTCTCTACCGCGGATGTGGGGGCGGATGCACTGTTCCTGGCCGATCAGATGAACGGTGAAATGGTGAAGCCCCGCATTGTGGGTGATGTGCCGGGTAAACTGCAGATAAAAGATCTAATCAAAGTCGAGCTTTCATTAGGT
>JAASTM010000228.1 GCA_021767325.1 Spirochaetales bacterium | reverse complement strand
TATGGGGCGTCCTGTTTGAAGCTGTGAAAATCGGCCAGAATGCTTTCGCGCAGCTCTTCCAGGCTCTCCTCCGAGTGGTCAGTAAGAATCTTATACAGCCGTTTCAACGGGTACTCATCGCCGGACTGATTCTGCTGCTCCGTCAGACCGTCGGTTGCCAGCAGCATGATATCCCCGCGTTTCAGTGTCAGCCCGACCACTTTCGGCTCGATATCCTCAGTAATTCCCACCGGCAGGTTCGACTCACTGCTGGCAATCGAGTGCACGCGACCATCCCGGATAAGGGAGACAAAGGAGTGACCCATATCCAGAATCTTCATCTTCGATTTCGATTCGTCGAACAGGAGAAATACACCTGTGAGGTATTTTTCCGCATTGAAGGTTGAAAAAATCGATCGGTTGAGCTGACGTACGAACTCCGTCAGGCCGCGTCGAAAGTCGAAGGTTTCAATAATGCCATAGAGCATGGCGGTGATTATCGAAGCGGCCACGCCCTTTCCCGATACATCGCACAAGGAGAGAATCCAGTCCTTCGAGGATATCTTTTTTACCGAATAAAAATCGCCGCCTACACCCTTGGCCGTACTGGCCGATCCGGAGACCTCCAGGTCGGCGGTCAGGACCGAAAGGCGCTCCTTGACCATACGGGTCTGCAGGTTGTGTGCCAGAGTGATATCGTTTTGTGTGAGATTCGAGAGGTAAATCATGAGGTCCTGGGTAGAAAAAAGGCCCTGAAAGCGGCCCTCCCGATCGTGCAGCAGGAAGAACTCGTCGATTCCACGCTTTATGACGCTGTCAAGCTCATCACTCACCGTGAAGATATGTGCGTTCTGCAGAAAACTGCGGGTGTCCGCGGATACCTTGCGAACCGGACGTTTTTTCATTACCTCGCGCCCGAAGGGCCGGCTCAGCAGCGAGACCAGTTCCTTACGCACAATTGCACCCTTGCCCTGTAGATTTTCATCTACCACGGCGATCGCCGGGATCTGCTCATCGGAATCCTGAAAGAGCGCCAGCAGTTCTTCTATGGGAGTGTCTTCATGTACGTACGAGTTCGAGGATGCCAATTTACCGATCGACTGACTCGGTAAATTCGTATTTATCTGTATTCGTCCTATTTTCTCCACCGTAGTTATCATCTGTTTTTGCGCCTCCAATGTGTAATGGGGATTTTATGTGCAGAATATGAGTAATCCGACAGCTTTGTGTAAGATTTTTGTTATATACTGCTGTGCAGAGAAATACTTGACCTTTTGAAGCAATAGTGCGATTTTTAATACGAAAAAAACTGTGTGATCAGGAGGAAACAATGGCACAGAGCAGAGCTGAGTTTTTAAGTATACCCCGCGTGCGCGAGAGAAATATATTGAGAAATGTGTATCTATGGATGACGGCCGGTCTGGCACTGACCGGTGTTATTGCAGTCGGTGTGTCCGGCAATCAGGCGATTATGCGAACCCTGGCGGGCAGCCCCTTTCTCTTTTTCGGCCTTATAATAGCTGAGCTGGGTCTGGTGATGTACTTGAGTGCGCGTATCATGCAGATGTCCGCCTCGGCGGCCACACTCTCATTCGCCGCGTACTCCGTGCTCAACGGTATTACCCTGTCGGTGATTTTCCTGGCCTACACGGGAGCCGAGATTTCTCTGGCCTTTTTTACCGCTGCCGGTACCTTTGCCGCAATGAGTCTGTATGCGATGACCACCAAGCGCGACCTGTCCGGATTCGGCCACTACCTAATCATGGGCCTGTTCGGCATCATTATCGCCAGCGTCATCAATATCTTCCTGCAGAGCTCCGGGCTCTACTATCTAATCAGCTATCTGGGCGTGTTTATTTTCCTGGGGCTTACCGCATATGACACCCAGATGATCAAGAGCTGGAACCAGCAGTTCGGCAACTCGGTAAGCGAAGAGCAGTACGTCAAGCTTTCGATTATGGGAGCGCTCAAGCTCTATCTTGATTTTATCAATATTTTTCTGTTTCTGCTGCGAATTTTCGGCAGCCGCAGGTAGTTAGATTCAAAGCCCGCCCATGCTGCCAAACCTTCACACCGCTATGGGTGTTCGGAGCGGCTGTGGCGGGTAATCTTCTGTTCCAAATCCGCGTCGGAGTGGCGCACGAGCTGCGGCGTTCTGCCGGCGATAGCGATTTTATCCGCTTTCACTGCTACCGCCCCCGCAATACCATTAATTTGAACTAAATCCTCGACCGCCGGCTGCAGATCCGCGCTCTGTCTGATGCGGTTGCAGTAGGCCGTTGCCGCCGCATCGGCCAGAGATGCGTCTTTTGAAAACACGGTAAAGAGGTCGCATTCACCGAAACTTACCGAATGGCCGAGTTTCGAGGAAGATGAACAGACGGCCAGAGGGGAGTCCGCGGCCGGGATCGAAAAGGCCAGATCGCGGAACGGCGAATCCGGCCCCACCCAGAGGGCCAGCAGCAGCGGCTGTTGGAGATACATGTAGATGTCTCCGCCGTTTTCAACGATGACCTCGGTGTCACCGGCTGCGCGGCCCGCTTCGGCAGCCATCTGTGCAAAAGTACCGGCTACCGCCGCCATCGGACCAACTCCGGTGGACTGGGAGGCGCGCAGCATCCGCTCGACGCTTTCGGGCCGCCCCTTCCCGTGCTCGTCAAGGGGGGTAAGGGAATCGGCAAACCGGGGGTGCCGTGCAATGTACTCTTCCAGTTCGTTCCACGCGCGCCGGATGCAGCGGCTGACCGCCGGAAAATGGGCGCTGTGCACCCGGTATACCGCCTGGCGAAACTGGAAGCTGCGGAAGCTGCGCGAAGGGCGCATTAGAACACCGAGGTTACCGCATCGTAGGGACAATTTGGTATACAGTTGAGGCATTCGACGCATTTATCCGAATCGAAGGCGATCTCGCGGGTAGCCGGATTGACAATGTACAGTGCATCCACCGGGCAGTGGGGCAGGCAGTTTCCGCAGTGGGTACAGATATCTTTATCCCAGCGCAGTCCCTTTTCGGCTTCATTGACCGTAACGCCGTTCTCACGGATAAAATCCAGCCCCTGCGAGATCATTTCATCGCTGCCGGATATCTCCAGCACCATAAAGCCTTCCTCGTCGGCAGTAATTTTGGCTCGAAAAATATTGATAACCAGATCGTACTCTTTGACCAAGTGATACACTATCGGTTTTTCAGCCAGCTGCTTGTTGAAATTCAGTAGGAACTTTCGGGTATTCATCTATCTGATCCTCCTTCACCTTCCCGTAGGACCATTGATTTTGATTTTTGATTCCGGGGCAGTTTCTGCAGTGGTTCGCTGAGCAGGAAGTCGCCGCTTTTGATTTCCGCCTTCAAGAGTTCGGCGATGCGCAGGGCCTTCGAATAACTCGACATCGAGGATACTTCTACCCGTTTTCCATCGATCTCCACCTCACCGCGCTTGAGTTGTCCGTATGTGACATGGGTTATAACCTTGCCGGTACTCATCGGGTAGTCGTAGGAGTAGTCGATCACCTCCGCTTTGATTTCATCGTCTTTGACGGTTGTAGCGCGCAGAATCTGTTCATCGAGGATGGGAATCGGTACTCCGATGCCCAGTGCCAGGGATGCACCGTAGCCCTTCAGGCTGACTCCGCGGACGAACTCGGCCTGCATCGATTTCATATCAGCGGTGAGAGCCAGGGTTCCGGCTCCCTCGGCCGGCACTCCGTTATCGGTGCGTTCCACATTGCTGGCGTGCTGGGTTCCTTCCGCATACACATGCCCCCGGGAGCCTGCCAGCCACACTGCCGAACCGATGCCGATTGTCTCGTAATAGGGATCGTTCAAAAGCGGCGAGAGCTGACCGGCCGAGCTGTAGGTGAGGTTCTGCATGCGGGGCTTCAGCATCCCCAAATACGTGTAGATAGGCCGGTCGGAGGTGTTCGTGGCCACGTTGTAGTTCTGGTAGCAGTTGCGGGGGTTGACCATAATGGCCTGATTCAGGTCGTCGATGGTAAACATGGTGCGGACCTCTCTGCGCGGGTACTCATCGGTTCCATAGGAGAGACCGAAGAGCTGCAGCTCCTCGCGGGCAACCAGCTTCTCGATTACATGGCCTCCGCCGAAGCGGAACTCTCCGGGATAATACATATTCGCTGAATCATTGCTGCGCAGCTGGCTGGCTCCCATGAACAAATCGACTGCCGCTATCCCGGCATAGGTGGGAACATCATCGATCCAGGCTTCGGTAATGCGGATTTTCGGTATACTGTGGCCGAAATTGAGGAAGCAGCCCGAGGAGCACATCGGTCCGAAGGTTGCGGTAGTGACTACATCGATCTCTTCGGCGGCTTTAGAGAGGCCCTTGCGGTCGACATAGTCGATGACCTCCTCGGCTGTAAGCACCACCGCCGAGCCGGACGCGATTTTCTCATTGATCTGTGCATAGGTTTTCATGTACACCCCCTGTATTCCGCACAATGGTAGATGAATGGATGAATATATGCAAGTTTTTTAGTGAAGCCGAGTTGAATTTAGAATAAAAACCCGTAAGAATTGATGTATATACACACACAGGGGGGAGCTTTGAAAGCTGCAGGAGATTATCCTGATATCAATAGCCGGGTACCGGACGGAAAGAAACCCGACGGTTCAGCCTACCGGGTGCTGCTGGTAGATGATTCTATTTTTGTAAAAAAACAGTTGGACCAGATCCTGAGCAGTGAGGGCTATGAAATTATCGACACCGCCAGTCACGGTATTGAAGCGGTTGATAAGTATAAAAGCCATCATCCGTATGTCGATCTAGTCACAATGGACATTACCATGCCGGGAATGGACGGGGTGAGCGCCCTGGAAAAGATCGTAGAGTTTGACCCGGAGGCAAAGGTCGTGATGATAAGCGCACTCGGACGGCAGGATCTGGTAAAAAAGTCGTTTATGCTCGGGGCGAAAAACTACATTATTAAACCCCTCGAGCGGCAGAAGGTGCTGGAGAGACTCAAAAGCGTACTGGTCGAGTAAGGGCCGTCTTTAAACCTTCAAATGAAACCGAGTTCACTGTATATCCTGTAGG
>JAASTM010000227.1 GCA_021767325.1 Spirochaetales bacterium | reverse complement strand
TTTCACCCGGAGTGAGCGGCAAAGACCTGGTGCTGCACCTTATCTCACTTTTGGGGGTCGACGGGGCCAATTATCAGGCGATCGAGTTTACCGGACCGGGGGTGGCCGCCGTGAGTATGGACTCGCGCTTCACCGTCAGTAATATGGCAATTGAAGCGGGCGGCAAGGCCGGTCTCTTTCCGGTGGATGCGGTGACTCGGGCTTACGAGGCTGAACGGGGCCTCACTGTTGTCGAACGCTCGGCCGACGAGGGGGCCGTGTACAGCCGGAGTCTGGAAATAGACCTCAGCAGGCTGGAAGCCACCGTAGCCCGTCCGTTTCTTCCTGAAAACGGGATAACTGTCGGAGAACTGGAATCTGAAAAGAAAAAAGTAGATCAGGTGGTGATAGGCAGCTGCACCAATGGGCGTATCGAAGACCTGCGGGCTGCTGCGGCGGTAATCGGGAGCAGTCCGGTGGCCGAGGGGCTGCGCTGCATTATTCTGCCCGGGTCGCAGGAGGTGTACCTGCAGTCCATGCGTGAGGGGCTTACCGAAAAGTTCGTGGAAGCGGGTTGCGTATTCTCTACTCCCACCTGCGGTCCCTGTTTAGGCGGCCATATGGGTATTCTGGCTGAGAAAGAGGTAGCGGTGTCCACAACCAACCGCAACTTTGTCGGCCGTATGGGGCACTCCACCAGCGAGGTGTATCTGGCCTCGCCGGCAGTGGCCGCCGCATCTGCGGTCAAGGGGTATATTTGCGGGCCCGACAGCGAGGCGGTAAAGCGATTGGCATCTGTGAATGGAGGAACGGAATGATTCGAAAAGGAAAGGTCTTCAAATTCGGGGACCACATAAATACAGACGAAATAATACCGGCCCGGTACCTTTCAACCACCGATCCGGCCGAACTGGCTAAGAACTGCATGGAAGATGCGCGGCCGGGCTTCGGACGGCAGGCCGATGTGAACGGTAGTATTCTGGTGGCCGGCGAAAACTTCGGTTGCGGCTCTTCCCGTGAGCATGCACCCATTGCGATAAAAGCAGCCGGGATCCAGTGTGTGGTGGCCAAGAGTTTCGCCAGGATTTTTCTGCGGAACTGTATCAATATCGGTTTACCGATAGTCGAGTTGGGACATACCGATGAGATCGAGGAGGGGGACTACCTCGAGGTCGATTTCAGTACGGGAGAGCTCAGCAACCCGACTCAGGAAAAGGAGTATCCCATCAATACGTATCCCGAGTTCCTCCAGCAGATCATTCAGAGCGGCGGATGGCTGCCGTATGCAACTGCCAATCTGGCCCCTGCACGGGTACTGGAAGGGGGGCAGATAAATGGGATATAGAATTGCTGTGCTGCCCGGAGACGGCATCGGACCGGAGGTAATGGAGGCTGCCAAGACGGTGCTATCGGCGGTGAGCCGGAGGTATGAGATCGAGTTTGCCTATGAGGAGGGGCTCATCGGCGGGGCAGCCCTGGATGCCCGTGATACACCTCTGCCGCAGGAGACCCTCGAACTCTGCCGCCGCAGCGATGCGGTCCTGCTCGGCAGCGTAGGCGGACCGAAGTGGGATACCCTGCCCCCGGAGAAACGGCCGGAGCGGGGCGGTCTGCTGGCGCTACGCAAACAACTCAATCTGTTTGCCAATCTACGCCCGGTACGGGTATACCCTGAAATTGCTCATCTATCACCCCTCAACAGCCGGCGGATAGAGAAGGGAGTCGATCTGCTTACGGTACGCGAACTCTCCGGCGGGATTTACTTTGGAGAACCGAAACAGAAGGAAAGCGACTACGGCCTGGATACCATGTACTACCGTAGAGAGACCATCCGCCGGGTGGCGGAGGTGGCCTTCGAGGCTGCCCGGGGACGCCGCAAGAGGCTTACTTCCGTCGATAAGGCCAATGTACTGTACAGCTCCCTGCTGTGGAGGGAGGTGGTGGAGGAGTTGGCCGGCGACTATCCGGATGTCGAGCTGAACCATATGTACGTGGATAATGCCGCCATGCAGTTGATTCTTAATCCGGCTCAGTTCGATGTAATTCTCACCGGCAATCTGTTCGGAGATATTCTATCCGATGAGTCGGCGGCTCTGCCGGGCTCGCTGGGAGTGCTGCCGTCGGCCTCGCTGGGCGATACAGTTCATCTGTTCGAACCGGCCGGCGGCTCTGCCCCCGATATAGCCGGGATGGGAAAGGCAAATCCTGTAGCCCAGATTCTCTCCGCGGCAATGATGTGTGAATACGGCTTGCAGTTGCCGGAAGCCGCCGGTGCAATCAGAGCGGCGGTGGAAAAGAGCTTCCGGGCCGGTGTCTGCACCGCCGATATGCTCTCAGGCGAGGATGCCCAACCAGCGGCTACCGGAGAAGTGGCGGAGGCCGTGGCCGGCTTCGTAAATTCTATATAGAAAATTTACTATTATTATCGTATATAAAGTGAATACGCTTGCAATAAATATGATTTTGCGTTGTAATAGGGACTTGAACAGAGGCTATATGTGACGGCGGCACAATAACCCGCCGTCGTCACACCGCATTTGTTCTAAATCAGCAGTGAGAGGCGTTGTATGAATAAGGTCCTTGAAAAGCTTCAGCTCTCCGATCAGGTGTATAAAATGAAGCTCGAAGCCCCGCTAATTGCCCAGGAGCGTAAACCTGGTCAGTTTGTGATAATACAAAAAGACACGAATTTTGGTGAAAGGATACCCCTCACCATTGCGGATGCCGACCCTGAAGAGGGATCGATAACGATTATCTTCCAGACGGTAGGTAAAACCACTATTGAGTTGTCGCAGTTCGAACCGGGTGACTCCATCGAGAATGTGCTCGGTCCGCTTGGACAACCCACCCACATTGAGAAGGTTGGTACTGTGGTCTGTGTAGGCGGCGGAATCGGGGTTGCACCGATGCACCCGATTGCCCAGGCACTAAAAGCCGCCGGGAATAAGGTGATTATCATCATCGGCGCCAGGAACAAAGAGCTGGTGATTATGGAAGAAGAGATGAAAGCCATTGCTGATGAACTGATAGTAGTTACCGACGACGGCAGTTACGGCCGGAAGGCGCTGGTAACCGAGCCGCTGAAGGAGATCTGTGAGAAGGACCCCCCCGACCAGGTAGTTGCTATCGGGCCTCCGATAATGATGAAGTTTGCCGCTGAAACCACGCGGCCTTTTGGAGTTCCCACGATTGTATCTCTCAATACTATCATGGTGGACGGAACAGGAATGTGCGGCGGCTGCCGGGTTACAGTCGGCGGAAAAACGAAATTCGTCTGTGTCGACGGACCGGAGTTCGACGGCCATCAGGTCGATTTTGACAATATGATGCTGCGTTTAGGTGCATATAAAAACCGAGAAGAGGAGCAGAGCCACAAATGCAGGCTCGATGCACAGATAGAAGCTAAACAGGCAAAGGAGTCGAAATGAAATCCCCCGAAGAACTAAAACGCGAAGCTGATGAACTATTCGACGGGATAGTTGGTGTAGAGCTGAAAAATAAGGACCGCATGAAAATCCCGCCCCAGGAGATGCCGAATCAGGATCCGAATGCGCGTATTGGAAATATGAACGAAGTTGCGACCGGATATTTTGAGCATCAGGTACGGGTGGAAGCGGCCCGCTGCCTCAACTGTAAGAATGCCCCCTGTATAGCGGGGTGTCCGGTGGCCATCGATATACCCGGATTCGTAAAGGCGGCCGAGGCTGGCGATTATGACAAATCGGTACAGATAATCAAAGAGAGCAGCCTGCTGCCGGCCATCTGCGGCCGGGTCTGTCCGCAGGAGACCCAGTGCCAGGCCACCTGTACGGTCGGTAAGGCCCTTAAGGATCCGCTCAAGTCGGTTTCTATCGGCCGTATCGAGCGCTATGTAGCCGACCTGGAGCGGGAGAGCGGTAAAAAATCGATCCCGGAAATTGCTCCGGAAACCGGCAAAAAGGTTGCGGTAATCGGATCGGGACCGGCCGGAATTACGGCGGCCGCCGATTTGCGCAAGGCCGGACATCAGGTGACCATTTTCGAGGCCTTTCATAAGCCCGGCGGAGTTATGATCTACGGAATCCCCGAGTTCCGGCTTCCTAAGGCTATTGTGCAGGAAGAGTTTGATACCCTGACTGCGATGGGAGTCGAGCTGAAGACCAACTTCCTGGTCGGACGCACCCGTAAGCTCACCGATTTAATCGAGAAAGACGGCTATGACGCCATCTTCATCGGCAGCGGCGCCGGCCTGCCCAAGTTTATGAATATCGAAGGTGAAAACCTGGTCGGTGTTTTCAGCGCCAACGAGTACCTGACCCGCTCCAATATGATGAAGGCATATGACGAGGCGCATGCCGATACTCCCATCTATCACTCCAAACGGGTGGCAGTGCTCGGCGGCGGAAATGTGGCCATGGATGCCGCCCGTACGGCGGTCCGGCTCGGAGCCGAGAAGGTCTACATTGTATACCGCCGAACCGAGAAGGAGATGCCGGCCCGGGTCGAAGAGGTTCACCATGCCAAGGAGGAGGGCATCGAGTTCATGCTGCTGCACAATCCCAAACGGATCCTCGGCAATGAGAACGGCCGGGTGAAGGGGCTGGAGCTGCTGAGCTATGAACTCGGCGAACCCGATGATTCCGGACGCCGCCGGCCGGTTCCGATCGAAGGCAGCGAGAGCATCCTCGATGTAGACACGGTAATTGTATCCATCGGAAATGACTCGAACCCACTGCTCGAGCACACGACCGACAACCTCGAAACCAACAAGTGGGGCAACATCGTAGTGAATGAGGACCTGGAAACCTCGATTGACCGGGTATACGCCGGCGGTGACATCGTGCTCGGGGCGGCCACCGTCATACTGGCGATGGGGCAGGGCCGTAAAGCTGCCGCCCAGATCAACGACCGCCTGGCCAAGGAATAAAAACCTACTACAGAACGAACGCTTCTCAGCCGGCCGAGCCGGAGTGAGGGCAGTTTATATGAGCTCCCCCGACTATCAGTTGGGGGAGTTTTTTGTCGTGCGCATCACGGGGTTCTTCATCCACCAGCTGTATAGAAAAGCCGATGCCAATCGGT
>JAASTM010000226.1 GCA_021767325.1 Spirochaetales bacterium | reverse complement strand
TACAGAGAGAACAATTGTCAGTGCAAGGGTCTGGTGGTGCCAGAACACGATGAACTTCTGCAGCACCCCGATTTCAACCAGCATATATCCGAAACCAATTGCTCCGAAGGACAATAGGGAACGAAATGCCGTCGATTTTTCCATATCTATGGTCAGAACACGGTTTTTATACAAGAAGAGCAGAATAACGCTCAGCAGCAGGACCAGTACCGTTCCGCCTACTATCAGCAGTTCGGAGGGGAGACCCCTTTCCATCCGGTAGAAAAAAGGCGAATCGTCGTCTACGGCAGAGATGTCCTCCCGGTTCTGTGCAATGTAGTCATCGAGTGAAATTTCGCCTTTTGACAGGGCGTACAGCTGCGGATTGATTTGCGGTAAGCCGGGGATAAAGTTGGTTGAACCGCGTACCGGGAAGTTCTCGAGAATGGCCTTGAATCCGGCTAACTCGGGAGGCGTAAAGGCTTCGTTCTTTACGATGAGGGTAGGGTTGCGGTCGGTTCCGATCGCCACTATTCGCTGCATTGCCTCGCGGGAGGTCAGGCCGCGCCGTTCGAAGGCGGTGATTGTATTCGAGACGAGCCGCAGCAGCTCATTCGGGTAGTGGGTAATAATGATAAGAGACCCGCCCGGAGCCAGGGAATCGAGATAATCCTCGAAAGCGTTGTAGGTGAACAGATAATTTTCACTGAGAGAATGGTTACTGAAGTTCCGGGCGCTCTTTATGATCGGCAATCCCATCAGGATAGTATTGTAGCTTTTGTCCGCAGCCCGTAAAAATGAGCGGCCTTCATCCTCATACACAGTTACTTTGGGATGGTTGGTGTAAATGCCGCCGCTGTAATCGTTGTGATGGCGAACGATATCTATAAAATCAGGGTTGATTTCGATTGCATCTATCTGTTGGTACCCCGACAGCAGCAGCGTCACCACATCGATTCCTCCGCCGCTCCCGATAACCGCCGCCAATTGCTTGTCTTTATCCTCGGTTACCAGCAGCGGAATCCCGCCCATGTATTGAAGCAGGAGGCTGTTGGCCAAGGCCCGGCTTACCTTTCCGCTGCTCATTTTGACCATTTTTGTGCCTGCGGCTCCATCTATAAACATGGTCTTGAAAAGCGGATTTTCGGTTTCGACCAGATCTACCCGTCCGAAAGCCGACCAGCGGGTTTCCGAAATGCGCGCCTGGTTCGATCCGTTGTTCAGCATTACCGTCATCTCTTTCTGCCAGGTGCGGGTCGGCAGCAAACGGTGCTCGAACCCGGACAGAAAGCTGATCAGCGCTACTGCGATTATCCCGAGTGCGAGGACCGTACTGCTGCGGGGAAGACGATAGTAGATGAAGTACACTACCAACCCGGCAGTGGACAGCAGCAGGGCGGCCAGATTCAGGGCCAGAACTGCACCGCCGGCATTGAGGGCCAGGAAGGACAGCAGTGTTCCCAGCGAGGCTCCGCTGAGATCGGCGGCATACAGTGCGGAGGCTTTGACTCCGGACTCCTGAAATATGAGTACTTGGAAAATGCCCACGGCGAAGAACACGAGAAACGTGAATATAAGCGAAGGAGTCAAAACCGTGCCGATACTGTTGATTACATAGAGCAACAGCAGCATGAGGGGCGGAAAGAGCACTATTGTACCGGAGAGAAAATGACGTTTTCCCTTTTTAATAAAATAGGTCAACACTGCCCCGAAGCCGGTACCGGCGACACTCAGAGAAATGAGTATGTATACATAACTTTTCACAAACAGATATGAAAACAGCCGGGTCAGAGATACTTCAAAGGCTAGGGAAGCCGCACTCAGAACAAACAGAGCTGCCAGCACGGCACTCTTTTGAAAAGCTGTAGCAGTACTGTTTGGTCTATGGTATGACCAATTCATACGTTATGGTAAATCGACAAAGGAGAGCTGTCAAGCACTACTTTCAGCTTTTATTCTAAGTCATCTCCTGTTATAATGGTATGACATTTAGACAAAACCCAGCTGAGTAATCAGAAATTCTGGTTTCAATTTTTGTGAGGTGAAAGAATGAACATAAGGGGAAAACTGCTGTTGTTGATCGGGATATCCTGCGGAGGTATGCTTGCTGCGGTAGGGGCTACGCTGCTGCTCTATATGCCGATGGAGCGAATGCAAACCGAGCAGAAAGCCCTGTTCGAACTGGAAAACGCAGTTGCCGGGCTTCAGAGCTCGATTACCGCTCTCAGTGTCGAGCCGCTGAGAAAACAGCATGAGCGGGTTGAACAGGAATACCTGCAGACTCGAGATCTGTTTCTGAAGTTGGAAGGTCTCGAAAATCTGGCTTCAGCGAGTGACCAAATTGCACTTTCACTGTCGACTGTAGAAGGACTGCGGGACAGCCTTGCAGCCGAGATGGAAGTTTTAGAGCAGAAGTATGCCCAGGTTGCCAATGATCTGGAGCTGCTTGGAAAGAACCCTGAAGTGGCAGCATTTACTCTTTATACGGACAGCGGGGAAGATTTGAGCAGCCGGCAGTATCGGATCTTGATTGCCGACCTGAATACCTTTCTCAATCAAATACAGTTGCTCAACACTAGTTTGAAAACTGTCGGAGATGTGATGCGGGCCGAATTCAGTACGATTGAACGACAGCTCTTAGAGGTTCGCCAACGGATAGTTAGGACTGCAGCGGCAATGTTTTCAGTGATGCTGCTCGGCAGCATCGCGGTTGCCCTGTGGCTGGCCGGGGGTATTAGCCGGGCTATTGTACACCTATACCGAAAGATAAGGCTGCTCAAAGAGGGTGACCTCACAATTGAGGTCGATATCCGCAGCCGGGATGATCTGCAGAAACTCGGAGATCATATGAACGGCTTTATCGGCGGGCTCAATCAATCGGTAGGTACGATACAAACAGCAACCGAAGACACCATTGAAGTAAAGGACACTCTGCTCTCGAGTGTGGAGCAGACACAACGCTCGGCTGAGAGTATCGGCGAAATAACCTCAACTATTGGCTCGCAGGTAGATAATCTGAACACCCACTTTACCGATTCGCTCGAGTCAGTACGGAATATGGCCAAACAATCGCAGAGCGTCCTGGATATGCTTCAGGACCAAACGGCAATGGTAGAAGAGTCGACGGCGGCAATTACCGAAATGATCGCCTCGATTAGGAGTGTGGCGGAGTCAGCGGATAAAAGATACGCCTCCACCGAAAAGCTCACAGAAGCCAGCCGCCGCGGGAGTGAAAAACTGATGATGACTACCGGACTGATTGATGATGTGACTGCGAATGTGGACGATATCCGGGAAGCTACGGGGGTGATACGGAATGTGGCCGCCCAAACCAGTCTTTTAGCGATGAATGCGGCCATAGAAGCTGCACATGCGGGTGAAAAGGGGGCTGGGTTTGCAGTGGTGGCCGAAGAGATTCGCAAGCTCTCTGAAACAACTACCGGAAGTTCAATGCGGATAGGTAAAATTCTCAATGAGGTCATTGAGAGAATCGAGCGCACTGCCGAGGTCGGCGAAGAGACCCGGCGGGTGTTTGATGAAGTGAATGAGGTGGTGCAGGAAGTATCCAATGCTCTGTCTGAAATTACCGAGAGCATGCGCGAGCTGAACGTTGGAGGAGGTCAGATCTACGAAGCTACCGGCAAGCTGCAGGAATATTCCGTAAGCCTCAGTGAAAAGGGACAGCATATGGGGGAAGCTTCGCAGGAACTCACCTCAACTATGGACTATACTAGAGTTACTGCGGCGGAAGTGTTGGATCGGGTTTCTCGTATTGGAGAAGATGTTGAGAGTATAAATCAGTCGCTGCGCTCGATCGGCGGCTTGTCATATAAGCTCGATGAGACCACCAAGCGGGTTGAGGCGGCGGTCAATGTGTTCATAACTGAGAAATGACTGCAAAATCGTGTATAACACACTGCCGGAAGATTGCTATATACAAAATTTTAAAAGTTTTTCTTGACAGGGGGAGAGGGCGGTGGTTTAATTAATATAAAGGTAATACCAAAAGACAAAAAACCAATAGGAGTTAACTATGAGTGATTTTCGTGATGTGACAGGCAAAGTAGCGATCGTAACCGGATCCGCCCGGGGTATTGGAAAAGGAATCGCTGAGACTTTGGCCAGTGAGGGCGTACATGTTGTCATGGCGGATCTACTTGAACTCGTTCATGATAGCCGCAAAGAGATTAGTGAAAAATACCCGCAAAGTAAAGGATTCTCCGTCGTCCTGGATGTATCCGATGAGAATGCGGTCAAAGATCTGGTAGATCGAACAGTAAAAGAGTTCGGTAAGCTCGACATCATGGCAAACAATGCCGGTATGCATGCGCATTCCGGAAACGTATGGGAAACCGAAGAAAAAACTATCGACCGGGTAATGGCGGTTAACTTCAAAGGTATATTCTTCGGATGCAAATATGCAGCCCGTCAGATGATCAAACAGAAAAGCGGCACAATTGTGAATACCGGCTCCTTTTTCGGTAAAGTCGGCCATCCGGGTTCCGCAACCTACGGTGCCTCGAAAGGTGCGGTGCACACAATGACGCAATCTCTGGCATTGGAGCTGGCCGAGTACAATGTAAATGTCAACGCTCTGTGTCCGGGACTGGCTGCCTCTGAAATGCACTGGGGATTTGTCGAAGCCGACGCCAAGGCCCTCGGAATTACCTTCGACGAAATGAAAGAGAAGGAACTGAAAGAGATTCCTCTGCACCGCTATGGCTACGGCAAGGATCTGGCCGGCGCTATTATGTGGCTTGCAACACCTTCCGGTGAATATATTACAGGTCAATTGATCAATGTAAACGGCGGACTCGATTTTACTTAAGAAAGTGCAGCGGAAAGAGGCCGGACGGTGTTCCGGCCTCATTGTTTGTTCAAACTTTGAGAAAGCAGTAATAGAAATAAGGGAGAAGATCATGAATGCTGCATTAATATTGAATACGATAACCGGTAGGAGGGCTGTATATGCAGCAGGCTGAAGCAGTGGCGGATCAGGCTGTAAAGCGAACTCCACTCAAAAAACGTATCACCGTAGCGGCAGAGAAGCACGGACTGATAATAGCTTTTTTTAT